>CANEXL010000027.1 GCA_947443745.1 Microbacteriaceae bacterium
AACCTCGACCTCTACGGCGGTGTCGGGCTCTTTGCCGCCGCTATCGGCGACCGTTTTGGTTCCAGCACTGGCATGACGGTTGTCGAATCGGATGAGATGGCCATCGCCTACGCGACCGAGAACCTTGCCGAGTGGGCCGGGGCCTACGCCATCGCCGCTCGTGTCGATGACTTCATGCGCGACTTGGTCGATAACGCCACGGCGGATGAGAAGGTCTACTTCGAATCGGCGACCGTCGTGCTCGATCCTCCCCGCGCCGGCGCTGGTCGCGACGTCATCGAGGGGCTCGCGCAGATGCGTCCCGCCCAAATTATCTATGTCGCGTGTGACCCGGTAGCGCTTTCCCGCGACGTCGAGTCGCTGGCTCGTCTCGGCTACAAGATGGCAAACCTGCGAGCGTTTGACTTGTTCCCCAACACGCACCACGTTGAGGCCGTCGCCCGCTTCATCCCCGCGAGCTAGTCTGCGGGCATCCGTCGGTGGACCCACCGTGAAAGCGATGTTTGACTAGTTGTAGTCCCAGCCGAACGTATGACGGGCACGAGTATCGCTGCGGAGGGCTCGCTGACTGCGCTGCCAGCGCGTCTGACCCGTCCCGCTCACGGCGTGCTCCAGCGCGGATTCCTCGTCAATCTGAGCGTCCAAAACCGCGTCGACGGCAGCCTTCTCCTCGGGGCTGACGCCCGGGGTAATAAACCTGATGGCACCCATTACAGCGGAATGTTCCCGTGCTTCTTGGGAGGCAGCGACGCTCGCTTGCCCCGCAAAGACCGCAACGCCTTGATGACGGCAACGCGGGTGGCTGCCGGCTCAATCACGCCATCCAGCTCTCCACGTTCGGCGGCCAAGAACGGGCTGGCCACGTTGTAGGTGTACTCGTTCGCGAGCTTGGTGCGCACGGCCGCAACGTCTTCGCCAGCACCTTCGGCTTGCTTGATTTCGTTGCGGTACAAGATGTTGACGGCGCCTTGACCGCCCATGACGGCGATCTCGGCCGTTGGCCACGCAAGGTTGATGTCGGCCCCCAGTTGCTTGGAGCCCATCACGATGTACGCGCCGCCGTAGGCCTTGCGGGTGATGACGGTCACGAGAGGAACCGTGGCTTCGGCATAGGCATAGAGAAGTTTCGCGCCACGGCGAATGACGCCGGTCCACTCCTGGTCGGTGCCGGGAAGGAATCCGGGAACATCCACCAGAGTCAAAATGGGAATGGAGAACGCGTCGCAGAAGCGAACGAAGCGGCTGGCTTTCTCGCCTGCCTCAATGTTCAGCGTGCCCGCCATCTGGCTGGGCTGGTTGGCCACAATGCCAATGGAGCGACCCTCGACACGGGCGAACCCGATCACGATGTTGGGCGCGAACAGTGGCTGAACCTCGAGGAAGTCGGCGTTGTCGACCACGTGGCGAATGACCTCGTGAACGTCGTAGGGCTGGTTGGTCGAGTCGGGAATGAGCGTGTTGATCTTGCGGTCGGCCTCGGTGATTTCGAGTTCGACGTTGCTCTCGTAGACGGGCAGCTCGGCCATGTTGTTATCGGGCAAGAAGCTCACCAGCGTGCGGGCGTAATCCAGCGCATCGCTCTCATCGGATGCCAAGTAGTGCGAGACCCCGGAGATGGTGTTGTGCGTGAGCGCGCCACCGAGCTCTTCCATGCCGACATCCTCGCCGGTCACCGTCTTGATCACGTCGGGGCCGGTCACAAACATCTGGCTGGTCTTATCGACCATGATGACGAAGTCAGTGAGGGCGGGGGAGTAGACGGCGCCACCGGCCGCAGGGCCCATGATGATCGAAATCTGCGGGATAACACCGGATGCCGCCGTGTTGCGGCGGAAGATTTCGCCGTACTTGCCGAGGGCAACGACACCCTCTTGGATTCGGGCTCCGCCGGAATCGAGGATTCCGAAGATAGGGACACCGGTCTTGAGGGCGAGATCCATGACCTTGATGATCTTCTCGCCGGCAACCTCGCCGAGCGAACCGCCGAAAACGGTGAAGTCTTGCGAGTACACGGCAACTTGACGGCCGTGAATGGTGCCCGTGCCCGTGACGACGGCGTCACCATAGGGGCGCTTGGCGTCCATGCCGAAGGCGGTGGTGCGGTGGCGAACGAATTCATCCAGCTCGACAAAGGATCCCGGGTCAAGAAGCTCGGTGATGCGCTCGCGCGCGGTCATCTTGCCCTTGGCGTGCTGCTTCTCTTGAGCTACGGCACCACTGGCGATGACCGCCTCGTGATAACGCTCTTTGAGGTCGGCAAGCTTCCCAGCCGTCGTAAAAGGGTTTGAAGGTTTCGTCTCAGCACTCACGTTTTCACTCTACTTGCCAGCCCCTAGCGAGAAGGGTTAGAGAACACCTACAAAAAATACCCAGCCAGAACCGCCACAATGTTCATATGCATTTGCCTCTGAGCGCCGCGGTTTCGCCCGCACTTACCTGGACCGACTCCGTGGGGTCGACCAACGTCGTCCTGCGGGAGCGCGCCACCACAGAATCCGCTGCCGACGCGCCTGACTTTACGGTGCTCGCCACGGACAACCAGACCGCTGGTCGCGGTCGGCTGGACCGAACATGGGTTACCCCCGCCGGGGCCTCACTGGCCGTCTCTGTGCTCGTGCGCCCGGCCACCCCGAGTGGTCGTCCACTGCCGATGGAGGCTTTCTCCTGGTATCCGTTGCTGGCGGGGCTGGCGATGACCCGGGCGTGTGCCTCGGTTCTGGATGTCCCCACCACGGCAAAACTGAAGTGGCCCAACGACGTCCTGATTTCCCAGAAGAAGGTCAGTGGCATCCTCACCGAGTTGGTCGTCACGCCGACGGGCCTCGTGCTCATCATCGGTGCTGGGGTGAACCTCACCCTCACCGCCGATCAGCTCCCGACCCCGACCTCCACGTCGTTAGCGCTCGCCGGAGTGTCTGGCATCCACAACGAAAGTGGTCTCCTCGATGCCGTCCTCGCTGCCTATCTCACCGAATTACGCCGGCTGACATCCGTTTTCGCTGCCGCGGAAGGCGACGCCGAATCCTCGGGGCTTCGCGCTCAGGTTACGGCCGCGTGCGACACCATCGGTCGCTCCGTGCGGGTCGAACTCCCGTCGGGGGAGAACCCCATCGGGACGGCCGTTGGCTTGGACGCTCAGGGTTGCCTCAGGGTCGATCTCGGGCCGGATACGCCCGCGCTCGTGGTGGCGGCCGGCGACGTGACCCATCTCAGGGTATTAATAGAGGATGTCCAACCCGAGTGACACCATTGCCGTTGATTCGCGAACATCCGAACCAGCGGAGCCTGTCGTTGCCCGCTTGCGACGCCACGGTCGTATTTTGGTGTTTCCTTGTATCGCGCTCATCGTCTTGGCCGGAGCCGCGGGATACGTCCCCTCGTTATTGACGGAGGCCTGGATGGTGGCCCCGTTCTGGATTGTCACCATCGCGTTGGCTTTCGTTTTGTGGCTCCTGCCACTGTTCACGTGGATGGGCAGTCGCGTCATCATCACCAGCCGCCGCGTTGTCGTCTACAACGGCCTCTGGGTTCGCACGCGCCAAGAAATCCTGTGCGCCCGCATCCACGATGTGACGGTGCGCCGATCGGCCGTTCAGGGTATTTTTGGCTCGGGAGACGTCTTGCTCAACACCGGGGCCGAGAAGCCCATTCGATTGCACGACCTGCCCAAACCAAACCTCGTGCTCTCGGCACTGAGTGACCTGGTCGAGAAGAACGCTCCGCTCCGCACGCAGTTGAGACGCGAAGATTCGCGCTGGAACACCGACGAAATTTAGCGCGCGGCCTTTTCGGACACGGCGGGAGTCAGGGTCGAAATAGGGTGGCCGTTGATTTTGCGCCACAGTCGTTGCATGCCCCAGAGGGTAACTTTCGACATGGCTTCGACCACGATGGCTTGACTCATTTTTGATTCGCCGATGGTGCGCTCGCGGAACTCGATGGGGACTTCGACAATCGTGAAGCCCGCATCCGACACCCGCAGGGTCATGTCGATCTGAAAGCAGTAGCCGTGAGAGTTGACGTCGCGAAAACGGATGGCTTCGAGCACATCGGCCCGAAAAGCGCGGAAGCCGGCCGTGGCGTCGTGAACCGTGAGCCCGAGCATGAAGCCGGCATACGTGTTTCCGCCGCGGCTCAACACGAGGCGATGGAGCGGCCAGTTGATGACGCTTCCGCCGTCAACCCAGCGAGATCCAATGGCCAGGCCAGGAGTGTTCGCGAGAGAAGTGTCGCCGACGGGAGTCACGCGGGCGATCAGGTCTGCCAGAGATTCTGAGGGGTGGGAGCCATCGGCATCCATCTCAACCAGAATGTCGTACCCCTGATCAAGACCCCAAGCGAATCCGGCAATGTAGGCGTCGCCCAGGCCGTTTTTCACGGTGCGATGCATCACGTGAAGCTGGGCATCCGCAGCGACCATGGTGTCGGCGAGTTGGCCGGTGCCGTCAGGGCTGCCATCGTCAATAATCAAGATGTCGGCGCTGGGAACCGCGGCCCGAACAGCGCTCACGATGATGGGCAGGTTGCCCAATTCGTTGTACGTGGGGATAAGGACGAGTGTCTTAGGAGCAGTGGAGCCGGGGGTCGTCGCGAGGGTTCCTGTGTTACCCACACCCGAGTCGGCCTTTTGACCGCGCTTGGGGTTGAAAACCCAAAAGCGATAGAGCACGAAGCGCAGAAGCGTGCCGAGCACGAGGCCGATGAGGTTGGCGACGTTGTCGGCACCGAGGCTCCGAAGACCGAGCACGTGGTGGCTGACCCAGAGACAGCCGAGGGCAACAATCATGCCTAAACCTGAGGCAATAATGAATTCAATAAATTCCCGAAGGACGGGCGTATTTCGATCTAACCTGAAGGTCCAGAAACGGTTTCCCAGCCAGTTGAAAATGATGGCCACAGTAGTGCTGACGACCTTGGCGCCCAAAGCGGTGGTCCACCAGTCTTCGCTACCAGCCAGGCCGGCAACGCGGAGGAGGTTGAAGATGCCGAAGTCGACCACAACGCCGAGGAGGCCCACGATTCCGAATTTCACAATGGAGCCGACGATGCCCGCTCGAAGTTTGGCAATAGTCGAGGCGACGTTACTCATGGGAGATATTCCTTTTAGGCGGACTTCACGAGTAGTCGGGAAATCTCTGCGAACGGTAAACTTATGCCGGATGAGAGGCGAGCAATGAACACTGTAGTTGGCGTAATTGGCGGAGGTCAATTAGCCCGAATGATGGTTCCCCCGGCAATAAACCTAGGGCTTCAAATCCGTGTGTTTGCTGAGAGCGAAGGCTCTCCTGCCCAGATAGCCGCAACGGCGGTCGGCGACTACACGAACTTTGACTCGGTCTTTGCGTTTGCTCAAGGCTGCGACGTCGTGACGTTCGACCATGAGCACGTCCCTCAGGCCGTTTTGACCGAGCTCGTGCGGCGTGGAATTAATGTTCATCCTCGCCCCGAAGCCCTCATTTTTGCCCAGGACAAATTGTTGATGCGCGAGCGTCTCGCGGAGCTGGGAATCCCTGTTCCCGGCTGGGCGCGAGTTACGAACGCCGCCGAGGTCGACGCGTTTCTCACGGAATACAACGGTCGCGCCGTGGCCAAGACCGCTCGCGGCGGCTACGACGGCAAGGGTGTCCGCGTGATTACGGCGTCGGCCGAGGTCGAACAGTGGCTCACCGCCCTGGCTCCGGGGGAGGCCCTGCTGCTGGAAGAATTCGTTGAATTCCGTCGGGAGCTCGCTCAGCTGGTTGCCCGCCGCCCATCGGGCGATTCGGTACTGTGGCCAGTTGTCGAGACCGTTCAACAAGATGGTGTCTGCAGCGAAGTCATTGCGCCGGCACCGCGCTCCGTCGGGCGCCTCGCCGATCTTGCGGCACAGATTGCCACCGACATTGCAGATGGCCTGAACGTCACCGGTGTGATGGCGGTAGAACTTTTCGAGACAACGGATGATCGCATCCTGGTTAATGAGTTGGCCATGCGCCCACACAACAGCGGCCACTGGAGCATCGACGGCTCCACCACGAGTCAGTTCGAGCAGCATCTGCGTGCCGTTCTCAACCTTCCCTTAGGGGCTACCGGAATGATGGAACCCTGGAGCGTCATGGTCAACGTTTTGGGTGGGCCCGAAGTGGGCGGGCTTCCGTCGCGCTACGCGCGGGCCATGGACACGCATCCGACGGTCAAAATTCACAGTTATGGCAAGGAGTCTCGTCCGGGTCGCAAGGTCGGCCACGTGACCGCTTCGGGGGATGATCTGGCAGAGGTTGCCTACCAAGCGCGTGGCGCATCGGCTTTCTTCCAGCACTGACACCTACCATTGGGCTCATGCCTGAATTGCGTCCTCTTGTTGCTGTCGTCATGGGTTCCGATTCTGATTGGAACGTCATGAGCGCTGCCGTCGACGTGCTCAAGGAATTCGGTGTGCCCCACGAGGTCGAAGTTCTTTCGGCTCATCGCACCCCCGAGAAGATGATTGCGTTTGGAAAAACGGCTGTCGCTCGCGGACTCAAAGTCATCATTGCCGGCGCCGGTGGTGCCGCCCATCTTCCCGGCATGCTCGCCAGCGTTACACCGTTACTCGTCGTCGGCGTCCCCGTTCCGCTCGCCAAACTCGACGGGCTCGACTCCCTGCTCTCGATCGTGCAGATGCCTGCCGGTGTGCCTGTCGCCACCGTCTCCATCGGCGGAGCCACCAACGCGGCCCTGATTGCCGTCAAAATTTTGGCAACCAGCGACCCCGTGCTGCTCGCCCGCCTCGAAGAGTACGCCGAAGGGCTGGCTCTCACCGTGGAAGAAAAGAACCGGGCGCTTAAGTCTCAGCTATGACAATGACAAGCCCCATCCGCTTCCCTGATACCAGCTCCGAGAAGGTCATGACGACCCGTGGCTGGTGGTTGGTTGTCCTCAATTTTCTGCTGCCGGGTTCGGCGCAGGCCATCGCCGGTAATCGGCGTCTGGGGCGCTTTGGTCTCGGCGCGACCCTGACCGCCTGGGGCATTGTTGTTGTGGGGTTCATCCTCGGGCTTCTCTGGCCGGCCGCCGTCTTTTTCCTCGGCACGTGGAACGTCAGCCTTTTTCTTGGCCAAATGGCAATGTTCTTCTATGCGATTCTCTGGGCAGTGCTTACCTTTGACACTCTGCGACTGGTGAGAATTGTCAAGACGACCCCGAAGGCCCGCGGCTGGATTGCTGGTCTCTCCGTCGTGCTCCTCGTACTTTCCGCGGGAGGGATCGCCTATGCGGGAACCCTGACCGGGGGGCTCAACGGCGCCTTGTCCAAGATTTTCGTTTCGGGCCCCACCCAGCCACCGGTCGATGGTCGCTATAACTTCTTGTTACTCGGCGGCGACTCTGGCCCCGATCGCGAGGGCTTGCGCCCCGATACGACCCAGGTTGTCAGCATTGACGCGACAACGGGGGCAGCCACCATCATCGGAATCCCGCGTGACCTGCAATCCGTGCCTTTCGTTGCCGGTTCCCCCATGCTCAGCCTTTACCCCGACGGTTATTCGCAAGCGTCGGGCGAGTACTGCACCCGCTGGGCGTGCCTGAACACCGTGTACGTCGCCGCCGAAATGGATCACCCCGACCTGTATCCTGACGCCGTCGCGCAAGGATCATCCCCGGGCATCGAAGCGATGAAAGATGCGGCCGAGGCCATTACTGGGCTCAAAATTCAGTACTACGTGCTGATTGATATGCAGGGCCTCAGCGATTTGATTGATTCGCTGGGTGGCGTCGATATTAACGTCACCGAGCGCATCGCTATTGCCGAACCGGAGGTTCCGGAGGCCGACGTGGCCGAGTGGATCGAGATCGGTCCGCAACATTTGGATGGATACCACGCGCTCTTTTTCGCCCGCTCACGCTGGGGTGGCCAAGGCGATTATGACCGCATGGTGCGCCAACAGCAGTTGCAGACGGCATTGCTCCAACAGATGAATCCGACGAACGTTTTGGCTAAGTTTCAAGGCATTGCCGCCGCTGGAACGCAGGTTGTGAAGACGAATATTCCGCAGTCCATGCTGGGGTACTTTGTGGATCTCGGCATGAAAACGCGCAAACTTCCCACGACTCAGATCGCGTTGACCCCGGCAAACGAAACGTTCCCCGTCGACACAGAGTTCCCGGATTACCCCGCTATTCAGGCCTATCTGCACCAGGTGCTGTTCCCGCCGCCCGCGACAGAAACTCCCGCCGCGAACTAACACCTCACGCGAGCGCCGGATTGGCGTTTTAGGGTGTCTCGAGAACCTTAGGTTTGCGCCACGAGAGTTCGGCCGAGGTTCGCGCCATGATCATGACGGCGATGAGCCAACCCCATTCGATCAGCAGGTTTCCTTCGCCGAATCCGGTTGCCATCAGCACGGCGAGCACGAGCGGTGACCAGACGTAGGCCTCGCTCTTTTTGTTGGACGCGAGCTGCCACCCGCGCGTAAAAGCCAGTGCGAGCGCAATGATGAGCAGAACGAGACCGACGAGCCCCACTTGAAGCCAGACGTCGAGGTACACATTGACCCCCGATCGGTGGGTCGTTCCGGTCAGTCTGTCGAGCTCAGAAAAAGGAAACGTGCCGGGTCGCCAGAGTCCGGCCCATCCCCATCCGGTCATTAAGTGTTGATTAATGAGTGTCCACATGTTGCGCCACAGGTCGAGCCGGTAATCAATAACTCCGCCGGCGCTCAGGGCCACCACGATGGCCGTTCGGCTGAGCCAGGCAGCGACAACGGCGAGGAGGCCCAACGAGGCGACGATAAATTGCGCGGTCCGGCGCGTTTCAGGTGTCAACGCGCGCAGTGCGTAGAGCACGCCGGCAACGACCGCGACGAACAGCAGCGCAGCCCAGCCGACCGGGGATCCCGCGAAGTAGAGGCAGAGACTCGCGCCGCTGACGGAGCCGATACTGACGGTGCTCGTCACCGAGCGCGTTCGCCATTCCACGGCAAAGGTGACGAGCGCCACCAGCGAGATCACGGCCAGCGGGTTACGCCCCCCGAAAATCCCCTGAATGTTTCCGCCATCACCCAGGCCGCCGGTAATGCTCAAGAAACGGATGGGCGCATCGATGAGCAGCCCGGCGATGACTTCGAGAACCAGCGAAAGCCCTAAGTAGACGCGCAGCACATCGCCCACAGCGCGAATGAGCTGGATGGTGTCGCGGGTGGCGGCGAG
Source organism: Microbacteriaceae bacterium (assembly GCA_947443745.1). Lineage (GTDB taxonomy): Bacteria > Actinomycetota > Actinomycetes > Actinomycetales > Microbacteriaceae > Alpinimonas. Next base: position 9,166 of record CANEXL010000027.1, read on the forward strand.
AGCCAAACCAAGAATCGCGAAGGCGGCTTGGTAGACGACGCCGGTCCAGGTCGCCTCGGGATAACGGGTCCAGACCAGGCTGAGAAAACACCAGAACATGAACAGGGCAAGGGAGATGGGAACCACGGGCCCCCAGGTGATCATGCGACGCCGGGCCAGGATCATCATGATGACGAGCAGAATCTGGGAGACAAGCAGTGCATTCAGCCCGGCCCAGCCCATGGTCGAGCGCAGAAGGTGCACACCAAAAGCGGTGGCGAGAATCGTGACGCTTAGTGCTCGTGCGAAACGTCCATGGGACAAAAACGAGTAGATGGCATCCATCACCGGATGCCCAGGCGAGGAATCCGCCGCACCGCTGGGCTCCGGAGGTGGTGGCTTCCTCATTGCCGCGCTCCGTGAACCCGTGCGGGAGATTTCATCATGACGGCACAGATCACGAGCAGCATCCAGCCGGACTGCACGAGCAGTTGACTCTCCGCCAGGCTCTGCGCCAGAAGGGCGGTGAGAATCAGCAATGGCAAAAGCGACATCGCCATGAAGGGGCGCTGATCAGTCAGGTCCCAGCGGGGGCGATCCACCGCGACGAACCAGGCACGCCACGTGGTCGACAACATCAGGAAGGCGAACACAATCAATCCCACGATGCCCAGCTGAACCGAGACATCCAGCCATGCGTTATGCGCTTGCAGGTAGTGAACGCCCTTGATGGTCACCAGTGTGCCAAACGGCTCCGTACTGGGCATCCAGGGGCTCAGCCACCCCCACCCGAAGGCGGGGCGCTGCTGGGCAAGGCCGGTGACGGCATCCCAGATGGTGAGGCGCCCGGTGAAGTCCTCGCTCTTTCCCAAAATGGCGCTCAGGATGCCGCGGCCAAAAATTCCCAATGACACGAGTCCCAGCAGAACGAGGGTCGCGACCCCGTACAGTCCGCGCCGCGCCCCGGGCCTGATGGCCCGAGCCCACAGGGCGAATCCCAACACCAACACAACGGCGGCGGCGGCCAACAGGACGGTCGAGGAACGGGTCAGTGCCAGAGTTCCGATGGCAATGGCCAGCCAGGCGATTCCCCAGATGCGCCAGACCGTGCCGTCTACCAGCTGCAAGCTGAAAACAATGAGCGCGATCAGGGCGAGGAACCCCAATTGATTGCGGTTGCCGACGATGCCTTGGATGGGCCCACCGTCGAAGAGCATGTTGCGACTCCACAGGTAAATGCCCGACACCGCGGGGTCGCCGTAGTCGACGGAAAGGGGTGACAGTGGTCGATCGAGGAAAGCAGAAACGTAGATCTCGAAGGCAAACGACAGCGCCAGAATCCAGCGGAGCGTCGTACCCAGGGCTCGAACAAGATCACGCCACGGGAGAAGCAGCGCAACCCCGAGGCCACCGATGCTCGTCAACACCAGAGTCAGCGCGGTGAGAGCAGTTTCGCCAGGATTCGCCGACCACGCAATGGACGCGATGGCGAGCAAGACGAACCCGATCAGGGTGACCGGAAGGCGCCGCCACGAGATGCGACGGCGGGCACGCCACAGGAGCACGACGTAGGGAATTGCTATGGCTAGCGCGATGGCGCCAAAGACGTTCCACCCGAGCAAATTGCGCACTCCCTCGCCCGCAAGGAGCATGAAGAAGGAGGCAACGGCTAATCCGGTGTGGGCATGACTAATGGCGCGCAGTGGCATAGCTAACAGGCTAGACGAATGCAGCGTGTCCCGTGATGGCGCGTCCCACGATTAGCGTATTCATTTCGCGGGTGCCCTCGTAGCTGTAGAGAGCTTCGGCATCCGCAAAGAAACGGGCGACGTCGTAATCCAGCACGATTCCGTTCCCGCCAAAAATCTCTCGACACCAGGCCACGCTTTCGCGCATCCGTGAGGTGGCAACGGCTTTGGCGAGAGCGGCATGCTCATCGCGTTGGGTGCCGGCATCTTGCATTCTGGATGTCTCTTGCACCAATGCCAACGACGATGTGATGTTGCCCAAGCTCTTGACCAATAGATCCTGGATGAGCTGGTGCGAGGCGATGGGACGCCCAAACTGGATGCGTTCCTTGGCGTAGGCCAACGCCGCCTCGTAAGCGCCAATCGCGATTCCGACGGCAGCCCAAGCCACTTCGGCGCGCGTCAGACGCAGCACAGTGGCGGTGTCGGCAAAAGAGTTGGCATTAAGGAGTTTGTGGCTGTCGGGAATGACGACATCCGTGAGAACAATGTCGGCGTTTTGCACGATGCGTAGCGACTGCTTGCGCTCAATTTTGGTCGCCACGTAGCCCGGAGTGTTGGTGGGAACGATGAAGCCCTTGACCTGCTTATCGGCGACATCTTTCGCCCAAATGATGGTGATGTCGCTAAACGTGGCGTTTCCAATCCAGCGCTTCTCGCCGTTGAGAACCCAGGTGTCGCCACGCTTCTCGGCCGTGGTGCGCAAGCCCTGGGCCGAATCGGAACCCGACAGTGGTTCGGTCAAGCCAAAGGCGCCGACAATCTCGCCAGTACCCAGCCCGGGCAGCCACTGCGCGCGTTGTTCGGGGGAGCCACAGATGCCGATGGCACCCATCGCCAATCCGTTTTGCACGCCCACGTAGGTGGCGACGCTGGCGTCGATGCGGGCAAGCTCAAGAGCAACCCAGCCACGAAAAACGGCGGTGGTTTCAAATGGCCACGTTTCGGGAAAGGCCATACCGATGATGCCCACACCAGAGAGCCCCGAAATGATCGCCTTCGGAAATTCTGCGCGGTCCCAGTGATCATTGACAACGGGCTTGACCTCGGTTTCGAGGTAGTGCCGAAGCTCCATGAGCTTGGCCTTTTCGTGATCGGCGAGGCCCGCTTCGAGCCCGAAAAAATCTGAGGTCAGCGATGAAAATGTCATGGCCACAGGCTAGCGAGTCACACACCGGATGTCAGCGGCAGTTGATACCGTGAACAAGCGGTACATCCCTGACGCTGCATTTCTTGTCAGGCACCCACAAATTCGGGACTGTGCCTGCTAGACCGCCGCTAGACCACTGCGTTGTAAAGGACGTCATTCGTGTTTGTTCGCCTCGAGAACACCCCGCGCGACTATGCGTGGGGTTCCACGACGGCTATCGCCGAACTTCTGGGCCGAGCACCTTCGGGCGGCCCCGAAGCCGAGTTGTGGCTCGGCACGCACACCGGTTCGCCCACCCGCATCGCTGACCCGGCGCAGGTTGGCGGGCACCAGACGTTGGCAGCCTGGGTGGCCGCCGAGCCCGAGCTCACGCTGGGGCGTGCACGCACACAATCCCCTGACGAACCGGCTGGCAAGCCTTCCGACGGACCCGCTGCACCCGCTGAACCTGCTGAACCCGCGGCCCTGCCGTTCCTTCTCAAAATCTTGGCCGCTGCTCACCCGCTCTCCCTGCAAGCGCATCCCTCCATCGCCCAGGCGCGGGAAGGCTTCGCACGCGAGGAGGCGGCGGGCGTTCCGCTCACGTCTCCGAGTCGCAACTATAAGGACCGCAACCACAAGCCCGAGTTGATCGTGGCGTTGAGCCCCACGTTCGAGGCGCTGTGCGGGTTTCGGGCCGTCGACGGGGTAGTCAACGTTCTTCAAGAATTCATCGACCGCGGTGCAGAGGCGGGCCAGCCTGTTTCTGCGCTTGAGGCCTTCGTGACAGAGCTGGGCCGTCACGGCAACGCCGAGGAAGCCGTGGCGTGGGCACTCGAGTGGCTCCTGACCGGGTCAAACGGGGTACACAACCTCGTCACGCAGTGTGGTGCCGTCGCGGCTATTTTTCCTCCGTTGGGCACAGATACCTCCCACAAGAAGGCCGTCGCGGAGGCTGCCACAGTGCGCGAACTTGGGGCCGAATACCCCGGCGACCCGGGCATCGTGCTGGCCATCCTCCTCAATAGGGTCTCGCTCAAACGCGGGGAGGCGCTGTACTTGCCCGCCGGAAACATGCATGCCTATCTCTCGGGACTGGGCGTGGAACTGATGGCTTCCAGCGATAACGTCCTGCGAGGTGGCCTGACGCCGAAACACATTGATGTTGCCGAATTGGTGGCGATAACGCAGTGCGCGCCCCTCGACATTCCCTTGCTCTCGCCCAAGACCCTGTCGCCAGGGGTGACGGTCTTCGCCCCCGCTGTCCCCGATTTCGCATTGGTGCACGTGTCCCTGGAACAGGCATCACTTGGGGGACAAGCGTCGGTGCGGTTCGACGGTCCGGCCATCGTTATCTGCACGGAAGGAGAGCTGACGCTCTCGGGAGAGCGGTCCTCCGTGACAGTCCACCGCGGAGAATTTTTCTTTGTGACGCCCGATGAAGGTGTCGTCGCACTCAACGGATTCGGAGAAATTTTTGCCGCGCGACAGGGCTTAAGCCCCGTTTTAGAAGAATAAACGAGCGTTTTTCCCCCAACTTTCGACGTTTCCTTGAAACTCGCCAAATCTCGACTTGACGGAATCGAATGACAACGGTGTAATTAGTCAAGCGCCAGTCAGGCGTGTCGGCATACACAAGGGGCGGGAGTTCGATATGGCACCGGAATATCGCGCTGGCGTACCAGACAATTGGTTCATTGATCCAGTTCGTTTGGGAGTACCTGGAGCACGTCAACCAGAGATCGATGACAATCCCCTCGCTTGGCAGGCTGATGCGCTGTGCGCTCAGACCGACCCTGAGTCATTCTTTCCCGAAAAGGGTGGATCGACTCGTGACGCAAAGAAGATTTGTACAACGTGTGAAGTCCGCAATGATTGCCTCGAATATGCTCTCTCGAACGATGAGCGATTTGGTATCTGGGGTGGCCTGAGCGAGCGTGAGCGCCGCAAACTTCGCCGCCGCGCCTAGAACCCTTTCGCACGAGTCCCTCGCCACGCCCAGTTTCTTTGGGCGCAGGAGCGGTTGAGCAACTTAGGCTGACAGCAATGAATCCGAGAGTCACGGCGATTATCGTTGCCCAGCAAGGTGGCGAACATCTCGCGCGAACCCTCGAAGCGCTTCGCCAACAGACTCGTCGCCCCGACATTGTTCTGGCAGTCGACAACTCCGCCAAGGGCACAGCCAAGGCAGACTTCTTAGCATTAGCCCCGGCTCAGATCATTTCAATGAGCGACAAGATCAGCTACGGCGAAGCCGTTGAGCTGGCAACGCGCGTCATTCCTGTTGCTGCCGGCCCCGATGACTTTCTCTGGCTTCTGGCGCAAGACAGTGCCCCGGCACCCGATGCCCTCGCCGCTCTGCTGGGAGCCCTCGAGGTTTCGCCGTCGGTGGCCATCGCCGGCCCCAAACAGATGGACTGGGAGAACCCCGACCACATCCGTGAATTTGGTCTGACGCTCACGCGTGGAGGCAAGACGATCTCGCTGGTCACCGACGAGCTCGATCAAGGCCAGCACGACCAGCTCAGCGACATTATGGCCGTGGGCACCAACGGTATGTTGATGCGTCAGAGTCTGTGGCACGAGCTGGGGGGTTTCGACCCTCACCTTCGGGTCGTCGACGACGCCCTTGACTTCAGCGTTCGCGCACGCCTGGCCGGACACCGCATCATCGTCGTTCCATCCGCTCGCGTTCTGACCGCCGGTGACGGCGTCATTGCGTTGGCCGAGGCGACCACCATGCGCATCAGCAAACGTCAGGCACGCCTGCGTCGATCCGCCGAGCTCTATCGGCGTTTGGTTTACGTTCCCGGGGGCGCTGTCTTCTGGCACTGGCTTGGCTTGTTGCCCTCCGCGATTATTCGCGGACTCGGCCAGCTGCTGGCGAAGAACCCTGGAGCCGTTGGTGGAGAGTTCCGTGCTGCGGCGTCTGCCGCATTCTCGGGTGGCGCCGTGGGACGCGCGCGCCGATCCATCAAAATCTCTCGTCGAGCATCGTGGTCGACGTTGGCCATGCTCCGCATGTCGCCGGCAGAACTCCGGCGCCGCACGATCTTGGCCCGGGAAGCTGCGCACATCCTCGTGCACGGCGAAAAGCGGCCGGTTCAGTTTTTCGCAACCGGAGGTGGTTGGTCGGTTCTGGCTCTGGCGGCCGTCTCCGTAGCGGCATTTGCCCCGCTTCTCGGGGCGGCCACCCTCGCCGGAGGAGCCCTCTTACCTCTGGGGTCTTCGCCGCTCGAACTCTGGCAACAGGTCGGCTACGGCTGGCGTGAAAACGCCCTCGGGCTGATCGGCCCCGCCGACCCCTTCGCCGGCGTTCTGGCCATCGTCGGTTCGCTCACGTGGTGGCAACCATCGCTCTCACTCGTGCTGCTCTGGTTCGCGGCACTCCCTCTGGCCGGCCTGGGAGCGTGGCTTCTGACGGCACGCATGACCGAACGTGCGGGGATTCGGGCCTTCGCGGCCATCGCCTACGGTTTGTCGCCAACGCTGATTGTCGGGCTCCTCGACGGCCGCCCCGCCGCCGTCCTCGCCCACCTCTTTTTGCCGTGGCTCTTCTTCGCCGGCATTCGTTCGGCGCGGTCCTGGTCCGCCTCCGCCACGGCATCACTACTCTTCGCGGCCGTCATTGCCTGTGCGCCATCTTTGGCTCCCGCCCTTCTCGCGGTGTGGGTCGGCTCCGTTGTATTGACGGGCCGCTACGTCGCGCGGTATCTCGCCATCCCCCTTCCGGCCATCGTTCTCTTCGCCCCGCTCGTGCTCACCCAACTCTTCGCCGGCAATCTTTTTGGGCTCCTCAGTGACCCCGGAACCGCCGTGGGCTATGCGACTGCGCCTAGCTGGCAGGTTGCTCTCGGGTTCCCCACAGCAGGTCTTGGCAGCTGGTTTGACGCCGCGGGTGTGCTGCCCTGGGGTAGCGCAGCGGCCAGCCTGCTGGTCCTTATCCTCGTGGGGATCGTCGCGGCCCTTGCCGTCACCGGCCTCTTCTCTGCTCACCCCATCCGGGCGCAACTGGCCCTCGGTATTTCGCTCTTGGGGCTCAGCACCGCTGTCACGGCCTCGGGCTTTCAGGTCGCCTTTGCCGGTGGCGACGCTGTTCCGCTCTGGGCCGGTGCCGGTCTCAGCCTGATGTGGCTTGGTCTGGTCGTGGCAGCGGCCACCGGCATGAGCGTTCTGCGTAAATTCTCTGTCTACCCCGCCATCGTGGGGCTTGTCGCCGTTACCCTTCTTGCCGTTCCCCTGTTGGCCACGATGAACTCGGGGGGCGCTCAGGTTACCCAGGGCAACGGCAAGGTCTTGCCGGCCTACGTTGTGGCTCAGGCCCAGCTTGACCCAAACGTGGGCACCATTGTTGTGACGCCGCAACCCGGCGGAGAGCTCGGCGCAATCCTCACGCGCGGCACTGGCCCCACGCTGGAGGGCATGTCGACACTGGTCACGACCCGCACGACCTTTAGCGATGCGGATGCGCGCCTCGCGGACCTTGTCGGCAATCTTTCATCCAGCAGCGGCGGGCAATCCTCGGCGCAACTCACCGACCTGGGCATTGGTTTTATTGTTCTGGCAGCACCTCAAACTGCCGGCGGTGACCCCGCCTCGAGTTCCGCTCAGGCCGCCTCCGCCCGCGTGAAAACTGGCTTAGATTCCAACCCCGACATCGCCCCGGTGGGCACCACCGATGCCGGCTTCCTGTGGCGTTTTGCCGCTGGAACGGGTGCTGCTCCCGGCGCCCAGGCGCTTCTCTCTGCTGCCGAACCACTCAGATCTCTCATTCTTGGCACGCAGGCTGTCGTCATTATTTTGACCCTCTTGCTCGCGATTCCCACGGGCGCCCCACGCGGCGATATTCGCCCGAAGCGGCGATCGCTGGCGGGTGCGACAGGAGTGGCTGGTGCGGGAATTGGTGCTGGGGCATCCGGTATTGCGGCAAACCCCGGAGACGACGAACCGCTTGATCTTGGCGATCCCTTGGCAGGTGAGAACGATGACGAAGACAACTAGTGTTCTCCGGGCCTCTTTGACCGGTTTTGCCGGGCTGGTCGGTGTGGGCATTGCGGTGGTCGTTGTGGCCGCCGTGTGTCTGATCCCGCTCTCCGGTTTCACAGCCACCAGCACCGCCGTCGAGGTGGTTCCCCTTCCCGGTGAGCAAACACGGGTGTGCGCGGGGCCTCTCCTTCAGGTTGTGCCACAGGCGGGGGAGACCACTCGCTATTTCGCCCCGGGAGACGTCTCCGTGCTGGCAGATGCTCAGGGCGCAACGGTCAATACGCGTGACCTGAACGCCGTGGACGTTTCAGCGTCTGGTTCGTCGACGTTCCCGCGCGCCCTCTCGGTCCCGGCAGCCGCCCAAGACGCGGCGCAGCCACTCGTGGCTGGCGTGCAATCCGAGCAGGTCTCGACCGAAGAATTGTCGGGGTTCGCGGCCTCCGCGTGTGCCGATGCCAGCAGTGACGCCTGGCTTGTTGGTGGCGCAACGGATGTGGGACGAACCACCCTGATTCTGCTCAGCAACCCCACCGAGGTAACGGCCACGGTTGCCCTGGAGATCATGGGCGGAAACGGAACCGTGAGTGCCCCTGGCGCAAGCGGAATTCTGGTTGAACCCGGTCAGCAACGCGTCCTGTCGCTCGCCTCGTTTGCCCCCGATCTCATCGATCCCATCGTTCACGTCACCTCCACCGGGGGTCTCATCCAGGCATCCCTTCAGCAGACCGTGATGAGAGCTCTCGTTCCCGGCGGAGTCGAGATCATCGCGCCGTCGGCCGCACCGAACACGACGCACATCATGACCGGTATCGCGCTCTCCGGTCTTGCCGCCCAGGACAATGGCGAAAAGGGGCTTGTCACCAGCGACCTCGAGCCCACCGTTCGCGTGGGCGTTCCCGGCGCCGATGCGGCTGACGTTGTGATCAGCGTTATCGGCGACAGTGGCGTTCCCACGGAAATCCGCACCACCATTCAGGGACATCACACGCTGCAGCTTCCCTTCACGGGCATAACGGATGGCATCTACACGGTCGTTGTCACCGGAACGAAACCTATCGTGGCTGGCGTGCGATCGATTCAGTCAGAATCTTCCCCTGTGGTGACGGCTGCGGGGGCGGTCGCGCCGGCTGCCACTCCAGCGCCGAGTGCCACTCCGACCACGTCTCCTTCTGCGGCTCCCCGCTCGACTGCTACCCCCGCTCCTACTACCCCCGCTCCTTCGGCGCAAAATCCTTCGGTGCAGACGCCACCGAATGCTCAGGGCGGCGAAGGGTTCAATGGTGCGCCAACCGGAACATCCTCGGGCGCTCAATCCACGACGTCTCCCACGGTCACGGGTGGTGACTTCTCCTGGAATTCCTCGGCAGGACCCCTGATGGGCGACACCTTGATTCCCGTCGCCAGTGGTCCTCATCCCATGCTGTCGCTCTACAACTCAACGGATGCTCCTATTACCGCGACGCTGTCCAGCACGTCAAACC
>CANEXL010000028.1 GCA_947443745.1 Microbacteriaceae bacterium
ACAGTGATCTTGTCTTCTTCAGAGAGCTCGTCAACACCGAGGATCGCGATGATCTCCTGGAGTTCCTTGTTCTTCTGAAGGATGGCCTTCACCGTGGTCGCAACGCGGTAGTGGTCCTGGCCTAAGTAGCGAGGGTCCATGATGCGGCTGGTGGAGGTGAGGGGGTCAACGGCCGGGTAGAGACCCTTCGAGGCAATTTCACGAGAAAGCTCGGTCGTTGCATCGAGGTGGGCGAAGGTCGTTGCGGGTGCGGGGTCGGTGTAGTCATCGGCAGGCACGTAGATGGCCTGAAGCGACGTGATCGAATGTCCACGGGTCGAGGTGATGCGCTCCTGGAGGATACCCATCTCGTCGGCAAGGTTGGGCTGGTAACCCACGGCGGAAGGCATGCGGCCCAGAAGGGTCGACACCTCGGAACCGGCCTGCGTGAAGCGGAAGATGTTGTCAATGAAGAGCAGAACGTCCTGCTTCTGCACGTCGCGGAAGTACTCCGCCATCGTGAGAGCAGAAAGCGCTACGCGCAGACGCGTTCCGGGTGGCTCATCCATCTGGCCGAAGACAAGGGCGGTCTTGTCGAAGACGCCTGCTTCTTCCATTTCCATGATGAGGTCGTTACCCTCACGGGTACGCTCACCCACACCGGCGAATACCGACACACCACCGTGGTTGAGAGCCACACGCTGGATCATCTCTTGAATCAAAACGGTCTTGCCCACACCGGCACCACCGAAGAGACCAATCTTTCCACCCTGAACGTAGGGGGTCAGAAGGTCAATGACCTTGATACCCGTTTCGAAGAGCTGAGTCTTGGACTCAAGCTGGTCGAATGCGGGTGGCTTGCGGTGGATGGGCCAGCGCTCCGTGATCTCGATGGTCTCGCCATCTTTACCGTTGAGGATGTCACCGGTGACGTTGAAGACCTTGCCCTTGGTGATGTCACCTACGGGAACAGAGATGGGGCCACCCGTGTCGCGAACCTCTTGGCCGCGAACGAGACCGTCGGTGGGCTTCAGGGCGATGGCGCGCACGAGGTCATCACCGAGGTGCTGAGCCACCTCGAGAACAAGCTTGGAGGACACATCACCAATGGTGACGGTCGTCTCAAGTGCGTTGTAGATGCCCGGAATCGAGTCGTGAGGGTACTCGATGTCGACGACGGGGCCGTTGACGCGGGCGATGCGGCCCACTGCGGTCTTGATTGCCGTTGCAGTCATGATCTTCTTCTCTCTTACCTTGGTTCGTAAAGTCGTTACTTGGCGGAGGACAGGGCGTCTGCCCCACCAACAATTTCGGAAATCTGTTGCGTAATCTCAGACTGACGAGCGTTGTTCGACAGTCTGGTGAAGTCACGGATAAGCGTGTCAGCGTTGTCACTGGCCGACTTCATTGCGCGCTGGCGGCTGGCGTGCTCCGAAGCTGCCGACTGCAACATGGCGTTGAAGATGCGGCTTTCGATGTAAACGGGAAGCAGTGCATCCAGAACGGCTTCGGCCTCAGGCTCGAATTCGTACAGAGGCAGGATTTCGGCGTCACCAGGAGCTTCGACACCCTCAACAACTTCGAGAGGGAGTAAGCGGATGACCTCGGGAACCTGGCTGACCATGTTCACGAAGCGGTTGAAGACAACGTGAATCTCGTCGACGCCGCCATCTTTAGCATCCCGCAGGAATGTTTCCAGAACAGCTTCACCAATTTGCTTCGCCGTTTCGAACTCGGGCAGGTCGGTACCGCCGGTCCAGACGCGCTCGGCTGCTTGGCGGCGGAAAGCGAAATACGAATTTGCCTTGCGCCCAACGAGGAAGAAGATGACGTCTTTTCCTTGGGTGCGGAGGAGCTTTGCCAGCTGCTCCGACTCGCGAAGAACGTTAGAGCTGAAAGCACCCGCCAAACCACGGTCAGAAGCGAACACGACAATAGCGGCGCGTTCGATCTTCTCGGGCTCGGTCGTCAGAACATGCGAAATGTTGGAGTACGTTGCCACGGCGGATACTGCCCGCGTGATGGCGCGCGAGTAGGGCGCCGATGCAGCGACTCGTGCCTGCGCCTTTTGAATGCGCGAGGCAGAAATCAACTCCATTGCTCGCGTGATCTTCTTAGTCGTCTGGGCAGAACGAATCTTCTGCCGGTAGACCCGAAGTTGCGATCCCATGTCTCTCCTGTGGTTTCGTGTGAGTAATCGTCAGTCAAGGAGCCGTGAGGCTACTTGCGCTTCTTTACGACGATCTTTTCCTGGTTGACGTCTTCGACGGCAAGGGGCACAACGTGCTCTCCAGCGACCGAAGCGAGCTGTTCGCCTTCACCGGTCTGGAACTCGAGCTTGAAGGCAACGATTCCTGCTTCGAGAGCAGCTACCGTCGCGTCATCGAGAACGTTGGTGTCGCGCAGCGTGGTGAGAACCTTGGTGTTTCGACGCAGGTAGTCGAGGAACTCGCCCTCGAAACGCAGGATGTCAGAAACAGGAACCTCATCGAGCTTGCCCGTGGTACCGGCCCAGATGGAGACAACCTGGTCTTCAACAGGGAACGGCGTGTACTGAGGCTGCTTGAGAAGCTCGGTCAGGCGGGCACCACGTGCCAGCTGACGACGGCTGGTCGCGTCGAGGTCGGAAGCGAACATCGCGAAGGCCTCGAGTGAACGGTACTGAGCCAGCTCAAGCTTCAAGGTTCCAGAAACCTTCTTGATGCTCTTCACCTGAGCGTCACCACCGACGCGAGAAACGGAGATACCGACGTCGACCGCGGGGCGCTGGTTAGCGTTGAAGAGGTCGGACTGAAGGAAGATCTGGCCGTCGGTGATCGAGATCACGTTGGTGGGGATGTAGGCCGAGACGTCGTTGGCCTTCGTCTCGATGATGGGCAGACCCGTCATCGAACCGGCGCCGAGGGCGTCGGAGAGCTTGGCACAACGCTCCAGCAAACGGGAGTGTAGGTAGAAGACGTCACCGGGGTATGCCTCGCGTCCTGGCGGGCGACGAAGAAGCAATGACACCGAACGGTAGGCCTCGGCCTGCTTGGAAAGGTCATCGAAGATGATGAGGACGTGCTTGCCGGCGTACATCCAGTGCTGGCCAATGGCGCTACCGGTGTAGGGGGCGAGGTACTTGAAGCCAGCAGGGTCGGAGGCGGGAGCAGCGACGATGGTCGTGTACTCCATTGCACCGGCATCTTCGAGCGCACCCTTGACGGCGGCGATCGTGGAACCCTTTTGACCGATGGCGACGTAGATGCAGCGAACCTGCTTGTTTGTGTCGCCGGACTCCCAATTGGCCTTCTGGTTAATGATGGTGTCGATCGCGATGGCGGTTTTACCCGTCTGGCGGTCACCAATGATGAGCTGACGCTGGCCACGGCCGATGGGGATCATGGCGTCAATGGCCTTGATACCGGTCTGCATAGGCTCGTGAACCGACTTGCGGTCCATGACGCCGGGAGCCTGAAGCTCAAGGGCACGACGCGCTTCTGTTTTGATCTCGCCCAGACCGTCAATGGGGGTTCCCAGGGGGTCAACGACACGACCCAGGTACCCCTCGCCGACCGCAACGGAGAGAACTTCCCCGGTGCGAGTGACTTCAAGGCCCTCAACGATGCCCGCGAACTCTCCCAGGATGACGACACCAATCTCGTTTTCGTCGAGGTTGAGTGCCAGGCCCTGCGTGCCATTGGCGAAGCGGATGAGCTCGTTGGCCATGACGCCGGGAAGACCGCGCACGTGCGCGATACCGTCAGCGGCATCGATAACGTAGCCAACCTCGGTCTTCGAAGCAGCGTCGGGCTTGTACGACGAAACGAAGTCCTTGAGAGCATCGCGGATCTCGTCCGGGCTGATCGTAAGTTCTGCCATTATGCGTTCCTATCTGAGTGGAGCCAAGTGGCTCCGATGGTATGTGGGGATGCCGGCGTTAGCCAGCGAGCTGAAGTCGCAGGTCGTTGATGCGAGAAGAAACGGATCCGTCGATCACGTCATCGCCAACCTGCACACGCAGGCCACCAATGATGCTCGGGTCAATCTCAAGGTTGAGTCGCAGTTCGCGACCGTACATCTTGGTCAAGCTTTTCGTGAGGCTCGCCAATTGCGACGCCGCAATCGGCGCTGCACTCGTGACCGTGGCGATGGCCTGACCCGACTGGTCGGCGACAACCGATGCCGCATGGGCCAGAAGGGCACCGATCCGGCGGCCGAGGGGCTGACGAACGAGCGCGCTCACAATAACGATGGTGTGTTCGGATGCTTTTCCGCCGAGAAGGTCTGCCACGAGGGCGCCCTTTGTGGCAGAATCGCCCATCTTCGCACCCAAGGCCAGTTCTAGCTCGTTGTCAGTAGCGACAACGCGAGAGAAGGCGAAGAGTTCTGAATCGATGGAAAGCGAAGCGGGAGCAGAGAGCGCCGCAACGCGCAAGGCGAGATCTTCGATCCCGGTGAGGAGGTCATCTTGAGAGGACCAGTCACTCGACACAACAGCGACGAGGAGTGTGGTTGCACTCGCGCCAAGCGTAGTTCCAAAGACATTGCTGAGCAGGCCTTCCTTGGCCGCGATGTTAATCGCGGGGTCGGAAAGGGTGGAGCGCAACTGCGAGGACTCAGCAATGACTCGCCCGGCAGCAAACAACTGCTCTGCCGTGGCGAGGTCGACGGCCTTGCCCAAAGACGCCAAAGCGGCCTTTGTGCTGGTCGATGCGTTCCTGCTCGCGCTACCCATTACTTGGCTGCCTTCTCCGACGACTCGAGGTCGGCGATGAAGCTATCGACAAGCGCCTTCGACTTTGCATCGTCGGAGAGTGCCTGACCGATAACACCGGCAGCGAGGTCGAGAGCCAACGATCCAACTTCTCCACGTAGCGAAACCAGAGCGGACTGCCGCTCGGCTTCGATCTGAGCGTGAGCCGTTGCCGTGATGCGCGATGCCTCTGATGCAGCGACGTCTTTCGCGTCAACAACGATCTTCTGACCGTCAACGCGAGCGATGTCGCGAATCTTGCCAGCTTCGGCACGGGCCTCCGCGAGCTGAGCGGTGTACTGAGCCAATACGACCTCAGCTTCACGCTGAGCAACGTCAGCCTTCTCAATGTTGCCTTCAATGGCAGCGGCGCGTGCTTCCAGCAATGCTGAAACGTTCGGCAAAATCTTCTTCCAGAAGAAGACCAGGATGACAGCGAAAACCACCCCGGACCAGATCATGTCGTACGGCGCGGGAATCAGTGGGTTCACTGTTTCAGCCGCTGTGTTGGCCGCAAATATTGCGTGAAGCATCATGCCTCCGAGTCGAGCGCGAAAAAGGACCTAGTTGGTGAAAATGAAGTACGTTGCGATACCGATGAAGGCGAGTGCCTCGGTGAACGCGATACCCAAGTACATGAGAACCTGCAGGCGACCAGCAAGTTCTGGTTGGCGAGCGACAGACTCAATCGTCTTTCCTACGACGATACCCACGCCGATGGCGGGACCAATCGCAGCAAGGCCGTAGCCGACGGTGGCGATGTTGCCGTTAATTTCGGCGAGAACCGATGTTGCGTCCACGAGTGTTTCCTTCCGTGTTGGCGAGAATGGCGGTTGCCAGGCTCGTTAGTGTTCCTCAGCCAGCGCGAGCTGGATGTAGACAGTGGTGAGCAATGTGAAAACGTAGGCCTGAAGAACAGAGACCAGGATTTCAAATGCGGTGAAAATGAAGCCAAAAGCGAAGGTACCGAGTCCGAAGAATCGAGCCCAGTCAGCTCCTCCGAGCGATGCGCTGAAGAAGAAAAAGTCGGTGGCAGAGAAGCAGAGCACCAGCAAGAGGTGACCGGCAACCATGTTCATCAGAAGTCGAAGCGCCAACGTGATGGGCCTCAGGATGAAGATGGAGAAGAACTCAATCGGGGTGACGATGAAGTAGATCGGCCACGGCACACCGGTGGGGAAAAGCGAAGACTTGAGGAATGTGCCCGGGTGCTTCTTCAAGCCCGCGTAGATGAAGGCGCCGTAAGAGATGACAGCCAACACAAGCGGAAAACCGAAGGTTGAGCTACCGGCGATGTTCAGCCCGGGAACGATACCCGGAAGGTTGAACGCCAAGACGGTGAAGAAGATAGCGGTCAAGAGCGGCAGGAAGCGCTTGCCATCTTTCTTACCCAGGAGGTCTTCGGCGATGTTGACACGAACAACGTCGAGGGCCATTTCGACCAAGCTCTGCCCCTTGGTTGGGATGAGGCGCATGTTGCGCGTTCCCAGCCAGAACAGCAGAATCATGACGGCGGCGAGGAGGAAACGAATCAGAACGATTCGGTTCATCTCGAAGAGTGTCCCGGCGAAGAAGATCGCGGGTGGGAAGAACTCATTAATGGATGGCCCGTTGAAGCCGCCGCCCTCAGAGGACGCGGCGACTAGCGAGGTTACAGCGTTTACTAGCAGCGCTATCTCCTGATTCGGGGCTTCGAGCATCAGCTCTTGCGACGACGAACAAAATGGATCCACGTGAGCTTCAGGCCGGTTTGGCTCCGTTGTCGAAACGCGTGCGACTGAAAGCTCGTTACTGCCGTGGAATTACCTTTACTTTACAGGGTGAAGTTGGTCAGAACTAATCCCCTCAGGCATTACCACCCAGCGGAATCTGCTTCTAGGCAGGGTCGCTGATGTAAGGCATCCGGGTCTTCATAACGACCACGACATCGACCACCAAAGAGCCAATAACCCCCGCAATCAAGGCCAAAAACAGCGATGCGGTGTTAATCCATGGCTGGTCACGAAGGGCAATGGCGAGTACCAGAAACAAGACAAATTTGAGCAACCAGGCGCCCAAAACAATCGCAAAAAAAGCCACGATGTCATATTTGAGGGCAATCAAAATGCTGACCGCGGTGATGCCGAGGAACACCGCTGCCATGACGGCACCGATAACGACGCTCTGAGCGCCAACGGGGCCCACCGTCAACCAGGCCACGCCCCCACCAATAACGGCAATGGCGGCGGCGTACACCAGGCCAAACAGCAACGAACGCTTCAGAATCGGAACGGCGCTCGACTGAGGCTTGGCTGTGCCCGGTGCTTTCGTGGGAAAGACCGCCTCGGACGCGGCTTCAGCTTCGGGGACTGCTGGGGATTCGGGATTTTGAATGGGATTACTCACAGAATGTCCTTTTTACTGGGCAGGGGGATGTCATCGTCAAAAGTGTTGCTGTCCGCATCAAACGTGTCACTGGCCGCATCAAGCGGGTCGAACGCCGGCGGAACCTCGTCGTCGGAAGTTTCCTGACTGCGCCGCTCCAAGCGCTGACGCCGGGTCAAGGGAGCCAACGTCAAGAACGTGCAGACAACGGCGCCGACCAAGAGGAACACAATGGCAAACCCGTACGGCTTGACGATAAAGAACAGCAGGAAGCCCACGGACACGACACTGGTCCACGAATACAAAATGAGGACGGCTTGGAGGTGCGAGTGTCCCATGTCGAGGAGTCGGTGATGCAGATGTTTGCGGTCCGCCGTGAACGGAGATTTTCCGGCTCGCAGGCGTCGCAGGACCGCCAGGCTGAAGTCCGCCAGTGGCAGCAGCAAAATGGCGAACGGCAGGATGATGGGCAGGAAGGCGGGAAGCAACTCCGACCGCCCGAGCGTGGCAGGGTCAATTTGCCCTGTGACGGCAATGGCGCCGGTGGCCATCAGGAGGCCGACCAGCATGGATCCGGCATCCCCCATGAAAAGGCGAGCGCGATGCCAGTTGAACGGCAAGAAACCGGCGCAGGCACCAACGATGATGGCCGCGATGAGCGATGCCAAGTTGAAGTAGTTGGAGGGGCTCGTCTCACGGGCGAGCAGGTAGCTATAAATCAGGAAGACGCCATTGGAGATGAGGGCAACCCCGGCAACGAGGCCGTCCAGACCATCAATGAAATTGATCGCATTCATCACCAAAACAATGGTCAAAATGGTCAAGATAAACGACATGGCAGGCGAGCCGACCGTGATTCCACCAATGGGGAGCGACAGAATCTGCACGCCCTGCCACGCAACGAGACCGGCTACCAGCAGCTGCGCAGCGAGTTTGATGGTCCAGTCGAGGTCCCAAATGTCATCGGCGACACCAACAATAACGATGAGAAAAGCGGCGCCCACAATGGCGGATGCCGGCCCCGGGTTCGCGAACACAATGTCAAAGAAGGGCAGCTGCCCCGCCACAAGAAACGCGACAAGGATGCCCAGGAACATGGCGATGCCGCCGAGACGTGGGGTGGGCTTGGTGTGCACATCGCGTTCACGGATCGCCGGGTACAGCCGGTACTTGTGGCTGAGTCGATAGATCACGAACGAGAAAATGAAGGTGACGACGGCCGACACGAAGGCCATCAAGATCAGCATCAGCATCGGTTAGTCCCCGTTGCCCGCGGGAGGTGTCGAGGCGGAGGCCGCATTAGGAGCCTCGGTCGCTCCCAGAATCTCGGTGGCGGGCTCGAGCAGGTCGCCGATGACCTCGAGCAGCGCGGCGGCAGAGATCACACCCTCTCGCAGAATGCGGATGCCACCCGTGCCGCGGGCTAAACCCGTGGCGTCAATGATTGTGGAGGGGTCGCTGCCGACCTCGCCACCGTCGAGGTACACGGCCACGCTCTCGCCGAGCTGCTCGAGCGCATTGGCCGCGGTTCGAGCGGCAGGGGCTCCCGTGAGATTCGCCGACGAGACGGCCAGGGGGCCAGTATCGGCCAGAAGTTCGAGCGCAATCGGGTGGTTGGGAACGCGCAGGGCCACGGTTCCCCGGGTCTCCCCCAAGTCCCAGGCCAGAGAAGGTTGGGCGTCCAAGATGATGGTGAGGCCACCGGGCCAGAAGGCTGCGGCGAGGTCGCGCACGGCATCCGGAACCGAGGATGCCAAAGCATCGAGGGTCGCCACGCTGGGAATAAGAACGGGCGGGGGCGCCTGACGATCGCGACCCTTGGCGGCCAAAAGGAGGGCAACGGCCTCGGGATTGAACGCATCGGCGGCAACGCCGTAGACGGTATCGGTGGGCATGACAACGAGCTGCCCGCGGGCGATGGCTTGACGCGCAAGGCGCATTCCGGCCAGAAGCTCGGCATTGACCGAGGTGTCGTAGATGGCATCCATAGCAGGGTTCAGTTTACGTGAGCCACGGCACGTTTTAGGGCCGGGTGGCACTCGTATAGCGGTCTCGCCCCAGAAGGTCGCGGTGAGTAGCGGTGGCGCGCCAGCCATCCGTTATCAAAATGTTCCGGATGTCCTCCCCCTGCAACTCCCCGTGCTCCATCATGAGAGCTCCCCCGGAACGCGCGAGGCGCAGCCCCGTTTGGGAGACGAGACGCACGACATCCAAGCCGTCATCGCCTCCGTACAGCGCCAGGTGCGGGTCATGCAGCTGAACCTCGGGGTCGCGCGGAATCGCATCGGTGGGAATGTAGGGCGGATTCGAGACAACAACGGCAACGGTGCCATCGAGCTCAGAGAAAGCATCAGCTAGGTCGCCCTGAATGAGGATCGCGTTATCGGCACCGAGGCGTTCGAAGTTCTTGCGGGTCCACGGCATGGCGTCGCTGCTCTTCTCGACGGCGAAGATGCGGGCATGGGGAACTTCGGAGGCGAGAGCGAGAGCGATTGCCCCGCTGCCGGTGCCGAGGTCGACAGCGATGGGGGACCGCTCGGCCAGTGAGCGGAGGGCGTCGATTCCCATTTGCGCGAGCTGCTCGGTCTCGGGGCGCGGAACGAAAACCCCCGGACCGACCTCAAGGGTGAGCGAGCGAAACCACGCCACTCCCAGGATGTGCTGGAGGGGTTCGCGGGCCGCGCGCCGGGCGGTGAGTTCGAGAATGAGACGCTCATGCTCGTCGGTTACGAGATCCTTCAGAATGAGGCGAGCCTGAACTTCGCCTCGCCCGAGTCCCAAAACATGCCCAATCAGGAGTTCCGCATCCACGTCAGAGTCGGTTATGCCAGCAGCGGAAAGGGTCTGCATGACCTGTAACCGCAGGGAATCAAGCGCGCGTGAATTCGTCATAGTCGTCTCTGAACGTAACAGAATGTCACGCAATCGCGAGAACCTCCTAGTCTTTATAGGGACATTTCTTTATTACGAATGTCGCCCATAACTTCTTACAAGAGAAAAGGCTTCCTCGTGGCTGCTCGTATTTACGACAACATCTCCGACCTCACCGGCAACACTCCCCTCGTGCGGATCAACCGCGTGAACGAGGGCGCTGGTGCAACAATCTTGGCCAAGCTCGAGTTTTACAACCCCAGCAACAGCGTCAAGGACCGTCTCGGCAAGGCCATCGTGGATGCCGCTGAGAAGTCGGGCGCACTAAAGCCCGGTGGCACCATCGTCGAAGGCACCAGCGGCAACACGGGTATCGCCCTCGCCCTCATCGGTGCTGCCCGAGGCTACAAGGTCATTCTGACAATGCCGGACAGCATGAGCGTTGAGCGCCGCGTGCTGCTGCGTGCCTACGGTGCCGAGATCGTCTTGACCCCCGGATCTGAGGGCATGAAGGGCACCGTCAGCAAGGCTGAAGAAATTGCCGCAGCTACCCCCGGCGCTATCTTGGCCAAGCAGTTTGAGAATGAGGCGAACGTCGCCATTCACCGTGCGACAACGGCCGAAGAAATCTGGGCCGACACCGACGGCAAGGTCGACATCTTCCTCGCTGGCATCGGAACCGGTGGAACCATCTCCGGCGTCGGCCAGGTTCTAAAGGAGCGCAAGCCCGGCGTTCAGATCATCGGCGTCGAGCCGGCCGAGTCCCCCATCCTCAACGGTGGAGCTCCCGGCCCCCACAAGATCCAGGGAATCGGTGCCAACTTCATTCCCGCAATCCTTGACCGCGAGGCCTACACCGAGATTTTCGACGTGAACCTCGAGCAGTCCTTGGTCATGGCTCGTCGCCTTGCCGCCGAAGAAGGAATCCTTGCCGGCATCTCGACCGGTGCAATCTTCCACGCCGCCGTTGAGGTCGCCAAGCGCCCCGAGAACGCGGGCAAGACCATCGTCGCCATCGTGTGCGACTTTGGCGAGCGCTACATCTCGACCGTGCTGTGGGAAAACTTCCGCGACTAGGTCTTCCATGATTTTTCGGCTGTGGCTCTGCCTTCGGGTGGAGCCACCGCTTTTTTGCGTCCGCGCGGGAGCCTCGGCAGTCGGGACACGGCACCTCCGCCCTCGGCGTAACAGAGGCTGACGCCGGCAAACACTCGCTAGCCTTGATAATTGTGTGCAACGTAACAGAAGACATCCGCAATGCTCGGACCCACGACCCCGCGGCTCGCAGCTCATTCGAGACCTTCATTGTTGCCTCAGGGTTGCACGCCATCTGGGCTTACCGTTGGCACCACTGGCTGTGGACGCATCACGCAAAGTTCCCCGCCCGCGTTGGCGCGCAATTCGTGCGCACCCTCACCGGTGTCGAAATCCATCCTGGAGCCACCATTGGCCGCCGCTTCTTCATCGACCACGGTATGGGCGTCGTCATTGGCGAGACGGCCGAAATTGGCGATGACGTCATGCTGTATCACGGCGTAACCCTCGGTGGTCGCTCGCTCGAGGTCGGCAAACGCCATCCCACTCTCGGCAACGGTGTTGTCGTCGGCGCCGGTGCCAAGATTCTCGGCCCCCTCATGATCGGCGCTCATAGTGCCATCGGAGCGAATGCCGTTGTTGTTCGCGACGTTCCCGCCGACTCGATCGTCGTGGGCATTCCCGGCGTTGCTCGCCCCAAGGCCGGCCTCGTCGTCGATCCTGCCGCCACTCCCAACGTGGCCTCAGCGGTTGCCTCAGCCAACATCACGTGGGTCGACCCCGCGGTCTTTATCTAACCAATACCCGCGCGGCTGTGCTCGAGGGAATAACGGGCGATTGCCTCGGCGTCGTTTAGATCAATGGTGAGCGCCCGGTGGATGTTGGTCCACTTACTCCACGCATAGGCGGGGTTCTCGACGAGCCATCGAGCTTTTTGCCCCGCCAAGTAATCCGCATCGCGAAGGATGCGCGCGGCTGAACGCGCAACATCGCGCACGGCCCGCAACTTCGCCTGTGGCCACGAGAGGCTGGTTCGCCCCTCCCCCACCCGCCGCATGCCGAGGTTTTCATCAAAGATTCTCTTGCCGTATTCCGCCAGGGTGACGTCATTGGAGTGCTCGACGAGCGCTGACGGTTGATACGCCTTGCGATAGCCGGCGACGAGGAGGTCGCGGGCATAGGCCATGTCCTCCGAGTAGTTCACGTCGCGATACGGGATGACATTCAGCAAGAAGTCTCGCCGCGTGGCCGAGTTCACATCCGAATAGAAAAGCTCGCCCTCGCCCAACTCGTCGGTTGAAACCGCGCTCCCATCGACGACGGTCACCAAGCCATCGGCTCCACACCGCGCAAAGACACCCTCAATCTCATACTTGAGCAGCGGAAAACAGTCGCTGCGGGCCTCCTGCTTCCCCACGACAGCGACACAATTCAGGCCGGCTGGGTCGAGAGGCCGCACGAGGGCGGCCAGCCATCGCGTGCCAACGGGCACCGCATCGTGACTCAAGAATGCGATATTCGTGCCGCGCGCCAAGGAGGCCGCCAGATTGCGCGTCTTGCCGTGACCGAACTCAGAAGAGGGAATCTGAACGAGGCGAACGGTCGGGTGAGCCGCAATGATCGCCAGGGTCGCATCCGTGGAACCAGAATCTATGACGAGAATGTCGAAATTCCCCGCAAATTCCTGGGCCTCGACAGCACTCAGGAGGCGCTCAAGGTACTTCTCCCCATTGAATGTGGGGATGAACACCGTGGCATCAACAGTGCCAGCAAAGGCTGGCTCAACCAGCGGCACTTAGGCCCCAGAAGCAGTGCGACCGATGACCGAATCGAAGATGGCCACAACTTTCTTTCCCGGTCCCGCCCACGATCCGCCTGCCATCGACGCGGCAATGGCCCGCGAGTGCTCGATGGCATCGGGTCGGTCGAGCGCGGCGAGAACATGGTCGGCCATGAGTGACGGCGACATCTGTACAAAATCAATTCCCGGGTTGTTATCCAGAGAAATCCTCGTGTTGTCGGCATCGTTGACGACGGGAAGCACGCCGCAGGCCATCACTTCCAGAGGCAGCAGCGAGACGGATGTCAGCGACAACAAGAGGGCAACGGCGCAGCGGTTATAAAGATCGGGAAGCTCGGCGACATCGAGGGTGCCGAGGTTCACAAACGGAAACTCGATGCCGGCCTTCGACATGTCCCAACCCGCAACATTAATGACAACCCCGGGGCGACGACGAGCAACTTCCTCGAGGACCAGCAGTCCAAACTCGGTTCCTCGACGGGCCGTGGTCGGCCGCGCGTAGAACAGAATCTCGCTTCGTGGGCCGTCGTTCGTGCGCGTGTACCGGCTGGAATCTACTTCGTAGTCGTAGAAATCGCAGTCCATGCCGTAGTCACTGGCGACCTTGCCGGCCAGCCAAGGGCCACAGGCAATGCCATGGAATCCGAGGCGATAGGAGTTTTCGGAGACCACGTAATCGGGGCCCGCCGGGAAGAAGAATGGCTCGAAATCTTGAACCCAGTACATGCGGGGCACATCTTTTTCATACCGCGCCGATGCGTATGCCGTGGCCCAGTCCGAGGCCACCACCATGTCGAAGTCGCCCACGATCCCGATCTCGGGGTCGTACAGACGGTAGTCGGCGGCAAGGGTGGGGTACCCCGCGTTGGAGGCCAACATGTGCTGAATGCCAGCGATACTCACGCGCGGAAATTCCCACGCCGAATACAGGTAAAGGGTGATGTCGTAGCCGGCATCTTCGAGAAACTTCATGAAGCGATACGCGTTTTGGTGCCCGCCACTCGAGCGCCCCGGAGGGGAAATAACCCACGCGATGTGCGGCCGGCCAGTAGGCGAAATCAGGGGCTGGATATGGAAGTCGCGCTTTTTTGTCCAGTCCACGGCCAGAACATCCTGCTTATAAACAGAGGACAGGGGCTTTTCGGCGTAAGGGTTACTGCGGGACGTTATCCACTTTGCCCCGCGCCACGCCGTCGAGCGAAGACCCTCATATTTGAGCATGTCACGAGCGCGGGTGAAGACCGACAATGAAAACCCTTGCTGGGCCACCGGAGGCAACCCGACCTAGTGTGGAAGGAAAACGTACCCCTTCATCGTATCGATGACCTTGACAACTTGCTCATCGGACATCCCCGGCCACAGTGGCAGCCGTAACAAGCGGTTCGCGAAAGAGTCAGTTTTGTCGAGTGACCCAAAGGTGCGTCCATACTTGCGGCCGGCAGCGCTGGAATGCAACGGCACGTAGTGAAAGGTGGTGACGACGCCGTGAGCCCGCGAATACTCCAACGCAGCATCACGGTCTGCCTCCGATGGCATCAACATAAAGAAGACGTGAGCGGCATGAACACCATCCGGTGGCGTCATCAGTGTCACACTGGCATCGCTGGCCCACTCCTCGAGGGACGCGCGGTAACGGTCCCAAATTTCGCCCCGACACCGTTGAATCTCATCAAATGACGCAAGTTGAGAATCCAAGACGGCCGCATTCAACTCGGAGGGCAAGTAGCTGGAGCCCCACTCGACCCACGAGTACTTATCGACCTCACCCCGCAGGTACTTTGAGCGGTCCGTGCCTTTTTCTCGCATGACCTCGGCGCGTTCCCGAAGATTGGGGTCACTGAGGAGAACGGCGCCACCTTCGCCGCAGTGCACATTCTTGGTGTCGTGAAAACTTTGAATTCCGACGCTGCCAATCGTTCCCAAGGCACCGTACTTTGTCATCACGCCCAGCCCGTGCGCGTTGTCTTCCAATACAGCCAATCCGTGACGGACGGCAATGTCGCTGATGGCATCCATGTCCACAGGAACACCGCCGTAATACATGACCGAGATCGCCTTGGTCTGGGGCGTGATGGCGGCTTCAACCAGGGCCGGGTCAATGTTGCCGGTATCCCCCTCGATGTCGACGAAAACGGGAACTCCGCCGGTGGCCACGATGGAGTTGGCACCCGAGGAAAAAGTGAAGCTCGGTACGATGACCTCATCGCCCACACCAACATCGAGCAGACGTATCGCCATTTCGAGGGCGTGGGTGCCGGATGTCGTCAGGAGAAGATCGGCGGCCCCGCTGACCTGCAAAAGGCGCTCTGATGCCGACTTGGTGAAAACTCCGTCGCCGTGCACATGGTCCGAGTCGATGACGGCCGCTAGGTTGGCCTTCTCCATGGGCGAACGAAACGGTCGCGAAAAGAGCACACGCTCATCCCCCCGAACCCCCATGGCAAGATTATAAGGGCCTTCCCTCACCCGATGAAGGAAATTGCTTCAGAAAGATAAGAATTTATTCAAGGTGCGTGAAAGCACGAAACGCCGACGAAAAACTAGCCCTCGTAGCCGATGGCAGCCGTTTTGGAAGTCCACGCCCTCCACGCCGACTCGAGCATCTGCTCAACGGTGTGCGTATTCGCCCAATCGAGGTCTCGAGCAGCGAGCGCTCCGGAGGCGACGATTCTGGCGGGGTCACCAGCACGACGGGGTCGGAATTCAGGTTCGAAGGCATGGCCTGTCACTCGAGAGGCTGCCGTCATGATGTCCAAGACAGACGTGCCGTTACCAGCTCCCAGGTTATAGATGCTCTCGAGCTTGATCCCAGCGGAGAGTTTCCGAGCGGCAATAACATGGGCCGCTGCGACATCGACAACGTGCACGTAGTCCCGAACGCACGAACCGTCGGGGGTGTCGTAGTCGACTCCGTTGACGTGCGGGATACTGCCTGTGGTGAGCGCGCGAAACAGGAGAGGAAAGAGGTTGTGGGGGCTCGTATCCCCAAGGTCTGGAGAACCTGAGCCAACAACGTTGAAATACCGCAATGCAGTTGCCCGAAGACCTCGTGCCTTCACCTGATCGGCCATCAACCACTCACCGATGAGTTTTGTCTCGCCATAGGGCGATTCCGGATGTGTCACAGACGCTTCCGTCACCGTTTCTTCAACCGGTGTTCCATAGACGGCCGCACTCGAGGAGAAGACATAGTTCTCGACGCCCGTTTCCTCCATGACGCGCAGAAGGTTGACGGTTCCTGTCACGTTCTGTTCGTACGTGTGGAGCGGACGTGATACAGACTCTCCCGCATATTTGTACCCTGCAAGGTGAATGACCCCGTTGACTCCGCCCACAAAACCGGAACGGAGAACGTCGACGTCAAGAAGACTCCCGCGAACAAAGGTCACGCCCGCCGGAACGAAACTCTCATGACCACTGGAGAGGTCGTCAACGATGACCGGCTCAATACCCGCGTCCATCAACGCACGAACAACGTGCGAACCGATGTAGCCGGCACCCCCCGTGACAACCCACTTCAGCGATTTCCCCATGTTTTTAGCTAGCCTTCGTCACCGATGGCCGCGAGACGAGCTTCCTCGTCGGCGGCGATGCAGGAGTCGATAACGGGGCCAACAGCACCATCCATCACCTGATCGAGGTTGTACGACTTATAGCCCGTGCGGTGATCCGCGATGCGGTTCTCCGGAAAGTTATAGGTACGAATGCGCTCGGAGCGGTCTACCGTGCGAATCTGCGTCTTGCGTGCAGCACTCGCTTCGGCCATAGCCTCTTCCTGCTGACGCGCCAAGATGCGGGCACGCAGAACGCGCATACCGGCCTCACGGTTTTGCAGCTGGCTCTTCTCGTTCTGCATCGAGACAACGATGCCGGTCGGAAGGTGGGTGATGCGCACAGCGGAGTCGGTCGTGTTGACCGACTGGCCACCGGGGCCGCTCGAACGATAGACGTCAATCTTCAAGTCGTTCTGGTTGATATCGACCTCTTCGGGCTCATCAACCTCAGGAAAGACAAGAACGCCGGCGGCAGAGGTGTGGATGCGGCCCTGCGACTCCGTTGCCGGAACTCGCTGAACACGGTGCACGCCACCCTCGTACTTGAGGTGCGCCCAGACGCCCTGTGAGGGGTCGTTCGAGTTTCCCTTCAGCGCAAGCTGAACATCCTTGTAGCCACCCAGGTCAGACTCAGTGCGGTCAAGCACCTCGGTCTTCCAGCCCTTGGACTCTGCATAGTGCAAGTACATGCGCAGGAGGTCGGCGACGAACAGTTGGCTCTCGGCTCCACCTTCACCACCCTTGATTTCCATGATGACATCGCGGCCATCATCGGGGTCGCGAGGGATCAACAGGCGACGCAGCTTCTCCTCCGCGGGAGGAATTGCCTCCTCGAGAGCGGGAATCTCGGCGGCAAACGCCGCATCTTCCGCTCCGAGTTCGCGCGCCGCAGCAAGGTCATCGTTCAGCTCTGTCCACGAGTCGTACGCAGCCTTGATCTGACTGAGCTCGGCGTAGCGACGGTTGATCTTTTTCGCGCGCGCGGCATCCGCATGCACGGCAGGGTCAGAAAGCTGAACCTGAAGATCTTCGTACTCGTCGAGAAGGGTTTTGACGGACTCAAACACGACTTAGTTGTCCTTGGTCGAGGCGCCGGTCTTCTGCATCTGCATCAAGAACTCGACGTTGCTGGAGGTGTCCTTCAGCTTGGTCAGAACGGATTCCAACGCCTGCTGCTGATCGAGACCAGCGAGTGCACGGCGAAGCTTCCAGGTGACCTTGACCTCATCGGCACCCAGCAGCATCTCTTCACGACGCGTACCGGAGGCGTTGATATCCACGGCGGGGAAGATGCGCTTGTCAGCGAGCTGACGCGACAGGCGAAGCTCCATGTTGCCGGTGCCCTTGAACTCC
>CANEXL010000029.1 GCA_947443745.1 Microbacteriaceae bacterium
GTTCACATCTCCGAGCTCTCCGGCAAGCACGTTGAGCTCGCCGAGCAGGTTGTTTCGGTTGGCGACGAGGTATTCGTCAAGGTCATCGACATCGACCTCGAGCGTCGCCGCATCTCGCTGAGCCTCAAGCAGGCTAACGACGGTGTTGACCCTGAAGGTACCGAGTTCGAGCCTGCTCTCTACGGAATGCTCACCGAGTATGACGAAGCCGGCAACTACAAGTACCCCGAGGGCTTCGACTCCGAGACCAACGAGTGGCGTGAAGGCTTCGACACTCAGCGCGAGAAGTGGGAGCTGGACTACGCAGCTGCCCAGGCTCGCTGGGAGCAGCACAAGATTCAGGTCAAGGCTTCCAACGAAGCCGAGATCGAAGCAATCGCAACCGGTGCAAACGACGCATCCTCGTTCTCGAGCGAAACAGCTTCGGCTGGAACGCTTGCTGACGACGAGGCGCTCTCTGCTCTTCGCGCGAAGCTGACGAACGGTAACGACGAGGCTTAGTCTTCATTCGTTCAACTGTCGGCCGGGCTCTTTACTGAGTCCGGCCGACAGTCGTTTAAGCTGGTGACATGTATCTCATCGGTCTCACCGGCGGCATTGCCTCGGGCAAATCCACCGTCGCCCGCAGGCTGGCCGAGCACGGTGCCATCATCATTGATGCCGACATCATTTCGCGCGAGGTTGTCGCGCCCGGCACCCCTGCCCTTGAGGCCATCGCCCAGGAATTCGGGGCCGACATTCTCGATGCGGACGGTTCCCTTGACCGCGCCCAACTGGGCGGTATCGTCTTCGGGAATGCCCAGAAGCTCGAAAAGCTCAACGCGATCGTGCATCCGGCGGTCAGGGCGCGCACGGCGCACCTTCTTGCAACAGCAAAGGCGGAGAACTCCGATGCCGTCGTCGTCTACGACGTGCCTCTGCTCGTGGAAGCTGACGTCGCTCACAACTATGACGAGGTCGTCGTTACCAGCGCTCCGGAAGACGTTCGCATCCAGCGCATGATGGAACTCCGCGGCATGACCGAAGAGGCTGCACGGGCTCGCATCGGCGCCCAAGCATCGGAGGCAAAACGTCTCGCCATCGCCGACGTCGTGATTGACACCGGGGGAGAGCTTCAGCACACCCTCGACCAGGTCGACGCGCTCTGGGCTCGAATCCACGCGACCCTCGCATCCCTTTAGGATTTATTCATGCCCGTTCTCCTGCATCTCGACTCCTCTGCCGACCTCACAACGTCACGCTCGCGCGCTATTACCGCAACATTTGCTGACGCCTGGCGCGCACTCGGTGCCGACCACACCGTCGTCTATCGTGACCTTCACCGCGACGCGTTGCCCTATCTCAGCGATGCGTCGCTGCACTTCCCGGCCCACCTGCGCCCGACCGATGCCAACCCAAACCTGACTCAAGAAGCTCTTCAGCAGGAGATCCTCGGTGAGCTGCTCGGCGCTGACGTCGTGCTCATTGGCGTTCCGCTCTACAACTACTCGATGCCCGCGACGCTGAAGACATGGGTCGACTACATCCACGTTCCGGCAGTCACAGCATCCTTTGGCCCCCTTGAAGCGCAGCCAATGAAGGGCCGTCCCGCGGTCCTGATTTCCACTCGGGGTGGCGCCTACGACGCGGGCACTTCCACCGAGTTTGATGACCACGCGATTCCGGCCCTGTCTCTTATCTTGCAGGATGCTCTGGGCATGACGCTCGAAACAATCGTCGCCACCCGCACGCTCAGCGAACGCTTTGGCGCACCCGCCGAAGAGGTCGCCCTTCAGCATGCCGAGCTGGCCGCGGCTCACGACAGCGCCACCCGCGCCGCTCACCGCCTCGGCTAGGTCTCTTTAGAAAGACCGAAGTGATCTTTTCGCCTCAAGGCTCAGGGCTCAGGGCTCAGGGCTCAGGGCTCAGGGATCATTGGTCTTGCCGTCACCGGTCACGCCAATCAGAGGTTCTCGGCGGTTGCGAGTCACGGAATTCTCGACAACAAGAGGTCTAGGGTCGAATTATGAGTCAACACAATCACGGCCAGAAAACGCAGTCTGAAGAACACGACGACCACAGCAGCCACAGTGGTCATGGCGGGCACGCGGGTCATGGCGATCATGTGGCTCAGTTTCGAAAAATGTTTTGGATCATGTTGGTCATTGCCGTGCCCGTGGTTGTTTTCAGCGAGATGTTCGCCATGATTCTCGGCTACGAATTGCCGGCGGTCACGTTCGTTTCATGGATTTCACCGGTTTTGGGAACGGTCATGTACTTCTGGGGAGGCCGCCCGTTTTTGACCGGCGCCGTCACAGAGCTGAAGGCCCGCAAACCCGGCATGATGTTGCTCATTGCCCTCGCCATCACCGTCGCCTTCCTCGCTTCGTGGGGCGCAAGTCTCGGCCTGCTCGATCACGGGCTCGATTTCTGGTGGGAACTGGCCCTGCTCGTCGTCATCATGCTGTTAGGGCACTGGATCGAGATGCGTTCACTCGCCCAGACCTCGTCGTCACTGGAATCGCTCGCAGCGCTCCTCCCGGATGAAGCGGACCGGGTCGTGGGAGACAGCACTGAGAGTGTCTCTCCGTCAGATCTCGAGGTTGGTGATGTAGTTCTCGTTCGCCCCGGTGGGCGCGTACCCTCGGATGGCGATGTGGTTGAGGGCACCGCCGCCGTCGACGAATCGATGATTACCGGGGAATCCAACACGGTGACGAGAAGCATTGGTTCGCACGTTGTCGCCGGAACTGTCGCGACGGATAACGCCCTGCGCGTGCGCATCACAGCAATCGGTGACGACACTGCCCTGGCAGGAATCCAACGGCTCGTGAGCGAAGCGCAAAATTCCACGTCCAAGGCCCAGCGCCTTGCCGACACCGCTGCCGGCTGGCTCTTCTGGTTTGCCCTTGGGTCTGCGGCCATCACGGCAATCGTTTGGACGGCTCTGGGCACTCCCGATGACGCCGTCATCCGCACCATTACCGTTTTGGTTATTGCCTGCCCGCACGCGCTGGGCCTTGCCATTCCCCTCGTCGTCTCCATTGCCACGGAACGCGCCGCGAAAGGCGGGGTACTGATCAAGGACCGACTCGCGCTTGAGGGGATGCGCAATGTGAATTCTGTGCTCTTTGACAAGACAGGAACCCTGACAAAAGGCCAGCCTGTCGTCTCAAAGGTTGCCGTCATTGAGGGTGTTTCAGACGATGAATTGCTCTCGTGGGCAGCGGCTGTGGAAGGCGATAGCGAACATCCCCTCGCCCGTGCCATCGTGACCGCAGCTGCCGAGCGCACGCTCAAACACCACCCGGTCACGGATTTTCAGACCTCGGCTGCCGTCGGCGTCACAGGGAAAATTGACGACACAACTTTCGGTGTCGGCGGACCGAACATGTTGACGGCCAACAATGTCGCGCCACTGGCCGAGACCTCAGCCTGGGAAAAGGACGGGGAGACCATCCTGCACGTGCTGCGCAACGGCATTGTGATCGGCGCCATCGGACTGGCCGATGAGATCCGGCCGGAATCGAAACAGGCTGTCGATGCCCTACATGCGCTGGGAATTCAGGTCGTCATGATTACCGGAGACGCCGAGGCCGTCGCCCACTCTGTGGCGACTCAACTCGGAATCGATCGCGTGTTCGCGGGGGTGCATCCTGAGGATAAAGCGGCCAAGGTCGTGGAGCTCCAAAAGGAAGGGCGCAAGGTTGCCATGGTGGGCGACGGGGTAAATGACGCTCCCGCCCTCGCCCAGGCGGATGTGGGAATCGCCATCGGGGCAGGCACGGATGTCGCCATCGCATCAGCAGGGGTCATTCTCGCTAGCAACGACCCCCGGTCCGTTCTCTCGGTCATTGAATTATCCCGCAAGAGCTACGGCAAGATGAAGCAGAACCTCTGGTGGGCTGCGGGCTACAACATTATGGCCGTTCCTCTCGCCGCCGGCGTTCTCGCCCCCATTGGGTTCATTCTGCCCATGGCCGTTGGAGCCGTTCTCATGTCAATCTCGACCGTCGTGGTTGCCCTGAATGCCCAACTGCTCCGACGCCTCGATCTGCGCCCAGAAGTTAGCGCTGCAATCATCACCCGCGGTTAGCTTCCGGAGCTACCGCAGCTAACGCAGCGGTCAGTGCCGGCCACAGTTCCGCTGGTGACGTATTCAGCGAATCCTGAGCAGGGGCCTTCGTACAATAGAGAAATGGATACTCGTCGCGAAAGAAGCCCGTTTGAGGTCATCAGCGACTATGTGCCGAGCGGCGATCAGCCGACCGCCATTGCCGACCTGACGCGACGGATCAATGCCGGCGAGACCGACGTCGTGCTCCTTGGTGCTACCGGTACGGGTAAGTCCGCGACCACCGCCTGGTTGATCGAAGCGGTCAACCGCCCCACACTCGTTCTCGCCCACAACAAGACGCTGGCCGCTCAGCTGGCGACCGAATTCCGCGAGTTGATGCCCAACAATGCCGTCGAGTATTTCGTCTCGTACTACGACTACTACCAGCCTGAGGCCTATGTTCCCCAGACGGATACGTTTATCGAGAAAGACTCCTCCATCAACTCCGAGGTGGAGCGCCTGCGTCACTCGACGACGAATTCGCTGCTGACGCGTCGTGATGTGATCGTGGTCTCCACCGTCTCCTGCATCTATGGTCTGGGCGCCCCCGAGGAATACTTAAACGCCATGGTCAGCCTGAACGTGGGGGACCGGCTGGGGCGTGACAACCTCATCCGTCGCTTCGTCGCCATGCAGTACCAACGCAATGACATCGACTTTTCTCGCGGCAACTTTCGCGTGCGCGGCGACACCATCGAGATCATTCCCATGTACGAAGAGCTCGCCATTCGCATCGAGTTCTTCGGTGATGAGGTCGAGGCGCTGTACAGCCTGCATCCGCTCACCGGCGATGTCGTCGAGAAGCTCGAATTCGTGTCCGTCTTTCCCGGATCGCACTACGTTGCCAATCCCGAAATCATGCAGCATGCCGTCATCACTATTCGCGCCGAGATGGAGGAGCGCGTCGCCGTCCTCGAAAAGGAGGGCAAGCTGCTGGAAGCCCAACGCATCCGCATGCGCACCACGTTCGACCTCGAGATGATGGAGCAGATTGGGTTCTGCTCGGGCATCGAGAACTACTCCGCCCACATCGACGTGCGCGCGCCGGGCGAGGCCCCCAAGTGTCTCCTTGATTACTTTCCGGATGATTTTTTGTGCGTCATCGACGAATCTCACGTCACGGTTCCCCAGATTGGTGCCATGCACGCCGGGGATGCCTCCCGCAAGCGCACCCTTGTGGAGCACGGTTTCCGTCTTCCCAGCGCTTTGGATAACCGGCCACTGCGGTTTGATGAGTTCAAGGACCGCGTCGGTCAAACTGTCTACCTTTCGGCCACCCCCGGCAAGTTCGAGATGGAAATTGCGGATGGCGTTGTTGAGCAAATCATTCGCCCCACTGGTCTGATTGACCCTCAGGTCGTCGTCAAACCGTCAAAGGGCCAAATCGATGATCTTCTCGAGCAGATTCGCGTGCGCGTGGCCAAAGACGAACGGATTCTCGTCACCACCCTCACCAAGAAGATGGCTGAGGAACTCACGGACTTCCTCACCGAAGCCGGGGTGCGTGTGCGCTACCTGCACTCCGACGTCGACACCCTGCGTCGCGTCGAGCTCCTGACGGAGTTGCGCCAAGGCGTCTACGACGTGCTCGTCGGTATCAACCTGCTGCGTGAGGGGCTCGACCTTCCCGAGGTCTCGCTCGTCGCCATCCTGGATGCGGACAAGGAAGGTTTCTTGCGGTCGGCGACCTCTCTCATCCAGACCATCGGACGTGCCGCCCGAAACGTTTCGGGCGAAGTGCACATGTACGCGGATGTCATGACGCGCTCAATGACCCTGGCCATTGACGAGACCAATCGTCGTCGAGAACGCCAAGTGGCTTACAACACCGAACACGGAATCGACCCTCAGCCTCTGCGCAAAAAGATCGCCGACATTACGGCGATGCTCTCCCGGGAGGATGCCGATACGGCCGATTTGCTCGCGCGCTCCAGCGGCTCGGGTAAGAACAAGTCCGGCGGTGGAAAGAGCGCTCCCGTTCGCACGGGAATCGGTCAAGCCGGTGCGCGGGAACTGGAATCAATTATTTCTGACCTCAATACTCAGATGTTGGAGGCGGCAGCACAATTGAAGTTTGAGCTTGCTGCTCGCCTGCGTGATGAGGTCTCCGAGATGAAGCGCGAATTGCGTCAGATTGAGAAGGCCGGTCACGCCTAACGGCAGTTCTAAATTCCCGCCCAGCAGGATCCAGAAACGTCCAGCGTCGACCCCTCAAGATAACTGACCAGGCCTGAACTAGTGTCTTTACCCTCGTAGAATTGAATCGTGTCTGTGCAGAAGGTAACATCCCATTCCACACTCAGCGTCAAAGGCGCCAGAGTCCACAATCTACAGAACGTTGACCTAGAGATTCCGCGCGATTCTCTCGTCGTGTTCACCGGGCTCTCGGGATCGGGCAAGTCATCCCTCGCGTTTGACACGATTTTTGCGGAGGGCCAACGACGCTACGTCGAGTCTCTTTCTGCCTACGCCCGCCAGTTCCTCGGCCAGGTTGATCGCCCCGATGTGGACTTCATCGAGGGCCTGAGCCCTGCCGTCTCCATTGATCAGAAGTCAACGAACCGGAACCCGCGTTCGACCGTGGGCACCATCACCGAGATTTACGACTACATGCGCCTGCTCTGGGCCCGCATTGGTATCCCACACTGCCCCGAGTGCGGCGAGAAGATCCAAGCACAATCGGTGCAGCAAATTGCTGATCACCTCATGGAGCTTGAAGCCGAGACGCGCTATCAGGTCGTGGCCCCCATCGTGAGTCAGAAAAAGGGTGAGTTCGTCGAGCTCTTTTCCGAACTAGCGGCCGGCGGCTACGCTCGTGCCTTGGTCGACGGTGAGCAGTTTCAGCTCAGCGCTCCACCGTTACTCAAGAAGAGTTTCAAGCACGACATTTCGGTCATCGTGGACCGCCTCTTGGCCGGCCCCGAGCTCCTGTCCCGTCTCACCGACTCCCTCGAAACGGCGCTCAAGCTGGCCGCCGGCACCGTTCAGATTAACTTCATCGACGAAGAGGGCGACGACGCGTGGCTCTCCTTCTCCGAGAAGCTCTCGTGCCCGAACAACCACCCCATTTCCGTCGCTGAGTTCGAGCCCCGCACGTTCTCGTTCAACGCGCCGTTTGGATCTTGCCCCACGTGTTCCGGTCTCGGTACCCGTATGTCCGTAGACGAAGACCTGCTGCTAGGCGACCCCGATTTCAGCGTCAACGAGGGTGTCATCATCCCGTGGGCGACCCAGGGCAAGGGGCTCTTCCAGTACTACGAAAAGCTACTCACCGGCCTCGCCGATGACCTCGACTTCTCTCTAGACACCCCGTGGAACAAATTGACCGCCGGCGTGCGAACCGCGGTCATGAACGGCAATAATTTCAACGTCAAGGTTCGTTGGAAGAACCGCTATGGCCGCGAGGTCGCCTACAGCTCGGGCTTTGAGGGTGTCGTTCCCTACATCGAGCGCCAGTACCTTCAGGCGGAGACCGACGTGCAACGTGCCCGCTGGGCTGAGTACCTGCGCGAGGTTCCCTGCATCGATTGTGGTGGCAAGCGTCTGCGCCCCGAGGTACTTGCGGTGCTCATCAACGACAAGTCGATTGCCGACGTTGCCGAGATTCCTCTGACGGATGCCCGCGCTTTCATGGATGAGCTGGTGCTCACCGACCGTGAGGCGCACATTGCCGCGCAGGTTCTGCGTGAGATCCGGGCTCGTCTCGACTTTCTCATCGAAGTCGGGCTGACCTACTTGAACTTGGCGCGAGCCGCCGGGTCACTTTCCGGCGGTGAGGCCCAGCGCATCCGTTTGGCTACTCAGATTGGTTCCGGCCTCACGGGCGTTCTGTATGTTTTGGATGAGCCCAGCATCGGCTTGCACCAGCGGGACAACCGTCGCCTCATCGACACCCTGCTCAAGCTCCGAGATCTCGGCAACACGCTCATCGTCGTTGAGCACGACGAAGACACCATTCAAACCGCCGACTGGATCGTCGACATCGGCCCCGGCGCGGGCGTCAACGGTGGAAAAGTTGTGCACTCCGGCGACTACGAGTCTCTGCTGAAGAACACCGAGTCGCTCACGGCTGACTACATTTCGGGCCGCAAGTCCATTGCGATTCCCGCCACCCGCCGTCAGGCTGAACCCGGTCGCGAGATTACCGTTATCGGTGCCGAGGCCAACAACCTGCGCAAGGTCACGGCGACCTTCCCGCTGGGGCTCTTCGTCGCTGTCACCGGCGTCTCGGGCTCGGGCAAGTCCTCGCTCATCAACGACATTCTCTACAAGGTGCTCGCCAACAAGCTCAACGGTGCCCGCACGGTCGCCGGCAAGCACACGCGTGTGACCGGTCTCGAAAATCTCGACAAGGTCATCCACGTCGATCAGAACCCCATTGGCCGCACTCCGCGCTCAAACCCCGCGACCTACACCGGGGTATTCGACAAGATTCGCACACTGTTCTCGGAGACCACCGAATCCAAGACCCGCGGCTACCTTCCAGGGCGCTATAGCTTCAACGTCAAGGGTGGGCGCTGCGAGGCGTGCTCCGGTGACGGAACGATCAAGATCGAAATGAACTTCTTGCCGGATGTCTACGTGGATTGCGACGTGTGCCACGGCGCCCGCTACAACCGCGACACCCTGCAGGTGAAGTACAAGGGCAAGAACATTGCCGAGGTCCTCAACATGCCTATCAGCGAGGCTGCCGACTTCTTCGAACCCATCTCTTCGATTCACCGCTTCTTGTTGACCTTGGTCGAGGTTGGTCTCGGGTACGTTCGGCTCGGTCAAAGCGCAACGACCCTCTCCGGTGGTGAGGCGCAGCGCGTGAAGCTTGCAACCGAGTTGCAGAAGCGCTCCAACGGCCGCAGTGTCTATGTCCTCGATGAACCGACCACGGGTTTGCACTTCGAAGACGTTCGCAAGCTCCTGTTGGTGCTCAACTCGCTGGTCGAAAAGGGAAACACCGTGATTGTCATTGAGCACAATCTCGATGTCATCAAGAGCTCCGACTGGATCATTGACATGGGTCCCGAGGGCGGTGCCGGTGGTGGCCAGATCATCGCGGTGGGAACCCCCGAAACCGTGGCGAAATCGAAGAAGAGTCACACGGCCACGTTCCTGCGCGAGATTCTCAAGGGCTAAGACGCCTGTGGCAGACATGCTCAGTTATCGCCCCAAGACCGGTGATATCCCCACTAATCCGGGGGTATACCGGTTTCGGGATGCGACAGCGCGCATTCTCTATGTGGGCAAGGCCAAGAATCTTCGGGCCCGGCTCACCAGTTATTTCGCGCCGCTCGAGACCCTGCACGAGCGCACCCGCCGCATGGTCACCTCGGCGGCTAGCGTGGAGTGGACGGTCGTCGGCACCGAGTTCGAGGCGCTGCAACTCGAGTTCACCTGGATCAAAGAATTTGAACCGCCGTTCAATATTCAATTTCGGGATGACAAGTCCTACCCGTACCTTGCCCTGACACTGGGGGAGAAGGTGCCCCGGGTTCTCATCACTCGCAATCGCAAGATTCCGAATGCCCGCTACTTCGGCCCCTACACAAAGACCTGGGCTATTCGCGAGACGCTCGACCTCATCCTTCCGGTCTTCCCGATGCGCAGCTGCAGCGAGGGCGTCTACAAGAAGGCCGCTGCTGCCAAGCGCCCGTGCTTGTTGGGTGACATTGGCCGCTGCGCCGCCCCGTGCGCCGGCCGCGTCACCCCCGAGGAACACCGCTCAATCGCTCTCGACCTAGCCGCTTTTATGGGGGGCAAAAACGATGGTCATCTGAAGACGCTCAAGCAGAAGATGTTTGATGCGTCGGAGAACCAGGATTACGAGGGTGCCGCCAAGTACCGCGACAACATTCACGCCCTCGAAACGGTGGCGTCCAAGAGTTCCGTCGTCTTGCCCGAAGAAGTCGATACGGATGTCTTCGGCCTCGCGCGTGACGAACTCTCTGCGGCCGTTCAGCAATTTATCGTGCGTGGTGGGCGTGTTCGCGGAGTGCGGTCGTGGACCGTCGACATTGCCCTCGATGTCGACGACGGCGAACTCGTCGACAATATGCTCCGAGCAGCATATGAAACCGAAGATGCGCCGCCTCGAGAGATCATCGTGCCCCTTCTGCCCGATGACGAGGAGGCCGTGCGCGATTGGCTCACAGAAATTCGCCGGGAACGTAACGACGATGCCCGAGCGGCCCGCGTCAAACTTCGCGTTGCCGCCCGCGGTGACTTAGCCGGCCTAGCCGCGACGGTCGAGCAAAATGCCAAGCAGGCACTGATGCTCTTCAAGACGCGCCGCAGCGCCGATTACATTTCGCGCAGTAAGGCCCTCGCCGAACTGGAGATTGCACTCGGCCTCCCCGCCTCACCGCTGCGCATCGAGTGCTTCGACGTCTCGCACTTGTCGGGGACCCGCATCGTGGCCTCGATGGTCGTCTTTGAAGACGGATTATCGAAGAAGAGCGACTACCGAAAGTTTGCCATCCCTGAAGCGAGGGACGACACAGATGCCATGCACCAGGTACTGACCCGTCGTCTGGCTTATCTCACCGGTGCCGAACAAGACCCTGAGGCGCCCCGGGCCAGCGGAGAAATTGATCCGGTTGCCGACGGTGATGTGGTCACAGCTTTGCCAAAGAAGAAGTCCTTTGCCTACCCACCGGGACTGCTCATCGTGGATGGCGGTCAGCCTCAGGTAAATGCTGCCCAGCGTGCCCTCACCGAGGCTGGTCTGGGGCACATTCCGCTCGTTGGTCTGGCAAAGCGTCTCGAGGAAGTTTGGGTGGCGGGGGAGTCGTATCCCATCATCCTTCCCCGCAACTCTGAGGGGCTGTTTCTTCTTCAGCAGGTGCGTGACGAGGCCCACCGTTTTGCCATCTCCTTTCAGCGCACCAGTCGTAAA
Source organism: Microbacteriaceae bacterium (assembly GCA_947443745.1). GTDB lineage: Bacteria > Actinomycetota > Actinomycetes > Actinomycetales > Microbacteriaceae > Alpinimonas. Next base: position 10,986 of record CANEXL010000029.1, read on the forward strand.
CGCGACATCAATACGGTGCTCAGCGAGATCCCCGGACTGGGGCCCACAAAGATCAAGAAATTGCTCTCTACGTTCGGTTCCGTCACCATGCTCAAGCTCGCAACGGTGGAGGAAATCGCTGCCCTACCCGGCATCAACGACGCTCTGGCGGCAACCATCAAGGACGCCTTGAAGGCTTAAGTCACCCGGGCGTGTCGCGAGTGAGTAGAGTTGAACGACACGCCGAAACGACGAAGGTGGCCATGCCTGAAACGACTAACACCGAACAAGAGGTGCTCATTGTTACGGGCATGTCCGGTGCCGGTCGTTCGACGGTAGGAAATGCTCTTGAGGACCTCGGATGGTACGTGGTTGATAATCTGCCACCGCAGATGCTCAAGCCTCTCGTAGATCTTGCCGAGAAGGCGGGAACGAATCTTCCCAAGATTGCCGCCGTGGTTGATGTGCGTGGTCGCAATTTTTTTGCGGACCTGCAGGAGATCATCCAGTCCATTCGTTCAGGTACGAAGTTGCGCATCCTGTTTCTTGACGCCACTGATGAATCCCTGGTTCGTCGGTTTGAGGCGGTTCGCCGTCCGCATCCGCTGCAGGGTGATGGCACCATCATCGACGGCATTGTCGCCGAACGTTCACGCATGCGTGAGATGCGGGAAAACAGCGACATGGTCATCGACACCAGCGACCTCAACATTCACCAGCTGGCGACCAGCATCACCGAAACATTCGCCCAAGAAGACACCGCGGGCGTTCGCTTGACCCTCATGAGCTTCGGTTTCAAATATGGAACGCCGACAGACGTGGACCTCATCGCCGACGGTCGTTTTCTCCCCAACCCCTTTTGGCAACCAGAGCTTCGCGCCTTCACCGGTCTCGACAAAGAGGTCTCCGAGTACGTCCTGGCGCAGCCGGGAGCTCGTGAATTCGTGGAGCTCTACGCGTCAGCGCTTGCTCCGGTGATGGCCGGCTACCAACGTGAGAACAAGCGTCACGCCACCATCGCCATCGGCTGCACCGGAGGTAAGCATCGCTCCGTCGCCCTGACCCAAGCGCTGGCCATTGAGCTGGCAAAGATTCCCGGCGTTGCCGTTCGCATCAAGCATCGCGACCTTGGCCGCGAATAGATTTTTTTTCGATTTATTGTTAGCAAGACAGAAGGATTTAGCGTGGGATTAACAGACAGCGTCAAGCAAGAACTCATCACGGTCGGTGCGGGAAAGACCAGCGTGCGCACAGCAGAACTTGCCACGATTCTGCGCTTTGCCGGCGGGCTGCACACGATTTCCGGGCGTATAGCCGTCGAAGCCGAGCTGGACTCTCAGGAGCTGGCGACCCGTGTTCGCAAGGACCTCGCCGAAATCTATGGTGTGCGCAGCGAAGGAAAGATCTCCTCAAACTCAGGCGCCAAGACGGCTCCGACCTACCTCGTGCGCGTTGTCGAAGGGGGAGAAACGCTCGCCCGTCAGACCGGGTTGCTGGATGCCCGTCGTCGCCCGATTCGAGGACTACCCAACAAACTCACCACGGGCAACCTTGAAGACCTGTCCGCCATCTGGCGTGGAGCATTCCTTGCCGCCGGAACGCTTACCGATCCCGGTCGCTCGGCGGCCTTAGAGATTGTGTGCCCCACGAACGAAGCAGCGATGGCCCTAGTTGGAGCCGCCAACCGTCTGCGCATCGCCGCCAAGGCTCGCGAAGTGCGGGGCGTTCATCGTGTCGTCATTCGTGAAGATGACGCGATCAGCGCCGTACTCACGATCATGGGCGCCAAAGAGACGGTCCACAAGTGGGAAGAGCTGCGCCAGCGTCGCGAGGTTCGCGCGACCGCCAACCGTCTCGTCAATTTTGATGATGCCAACCTCCGCCGTTCCGCCCAGGCGGCCGTCGCTGCCTGTGCACGTGTTGCTCGTGCGCTCGAAATCTTGGGGGAGGACATCCCCGATCATCTCAAGTACGCGGGGGCATTGCGATTGAACTTTCGCGATGCCAGCCTCGACGAACTTGGACACCACGCAGAACCACCCATGACCAAGGATGCTGTCGCCGGTCGCATCCGCCGTCTGCTCGCCATGGCCGACAAACGAGCGACCGAACTAAACATCCCTGGCACAGAGTCTGCTGTGCCTGACGACTTCGACGTGGAATAACACATTTTTCACGCGTAAACTGGGCTTGTGGCCGACGATTATTGCGTCTGGCACACCGCCTCTCAATCAAGGAGATAACACTGTGGCTACCTATTCGCTACCAGAACTAACGTATGACTATGCCGCTCTCGCGCCGCACATCAGTGCGACCATCATGGAGTTGCACCACAGCAAGCACCACAAGGCCTATGTCGACGGAGCCAACACTGCTCTCGACAAGCTGGCCGAAGCCCGCGACGCCGGTGACTTCGCAAACATCAACAAGCTTCAGAAGGACCTCGCGTTCCACCTCGGTGGTCACACGAACCACTCCATCTTCTGGAAGAACCTCACCCCCGACTCCGAAGAGCGCCCCTCGGGCGAGCTCGCCGCCGCCATCGATGAGTTCTTTGGTTCGTTCGACAAGTTCCGCGCGCACTTCAACGCTGCCGCCTTGGGCCTTCAGGGTTCCGGATGGGCGTTCCTCGCCTATGACGCCGTCGGCAAGCAGCTCATCATTGAGCAGCTCTACGACCAGCAGGGCAACATTGCTGCCGGCACGGTTCCTCTTCTGATGCTCGACATGTGGGAGCACGCCTTCTACCTGGACTACAAGAACGTAAAGGGTGACTACGTCACAGCGTTCTGGAACATCATCAACTGGGCCGATGTTTCGGCCCGCTTCGAGGCCTCACGCAAGGGTGCAGCCAGCGTCCTGCTATTCTCGTAAGTAGACATGGGTGTCCTGAAATATTTTTCGGGGCACCCCTTTCTTTTGACCACCGACCTGACAATCGGCTGCACCACCTATTCATCATCATCATTGGCATGAACTGGCCCTCCCGGTTTAGCCACAATTTCACTTGGAGACGAAGTGACTGTAAAAGTTGGTATTAACGGTTTCGGCCGTATTGGTCGTAACTACTTCCGCGCCGCAATGGCACAGGGAGCCGACATCGAAATTGTCGCCGTAAACGACCTCAGCGACACCAAGGTGCTCGCGCACCTTCTCAAGTACGACTCGGTCACCGGCCGGCTAGATGCCGATGTGTCACACGACGCCGAGAACATCATTGTCAACGGCAAGAAGATCCGTGTTCTCGCCGAACGCGACCCCGCTAACCTCCCCTGGGGTGCTCTCGGAGTAGACGTCGTCATTGAGTCCACCGGTCACTTCACCACGCGCGTTGCCATGCAGAAGCACATCGATGCGGGCGCCAAGAAGGTCATCTTGTCGGCACCTCCCACCGGAGATGACATCGCAACGTTCGTCATGGGTGTCAACCACACCAACTACAACGCCGCCACCGACCACATCATCTCGAACGCATCCTGCACGACCAACTGCCTCGCGCCGCTGGTCAAGGTCTTCAACGAGGAATTCGGTATCGTTACCGGCCTCATGACCACTGTTCACGCCTACACGGCAGATCAGAACCTGCAGGATGGCCCCCACAGCGACCTTCGACGCGCCCGCGCTGCTGGCATCAACATCGTGCCTTCGAGCACCGGTGCGGCCAAGACGATCGGTAAAGTCCTTCCCGAGCTGCAGGGCAAGCTTGACGGCTTCGCGTTGCGCGTTCCCGTACCCACTGGTTCGATCACCGACCTCACCATCCAGGTAGAGACACCCGTCACCGCCGAGCAGGTCAAGGCTGCCTTCAAGGCTGCCGCTGAGGGTCCACTCAAGGGCATCCTGAAGTACACCGAAGATGAGATCGTTTCGAGTGACATCGTGACCGACCCTCACTCCTCGATCTTCGATGCCGGTCTGTTGCGCATCTTGGGCAACCAGGTCAAGATCTCCAGCTGGTACGACAACGAGTGGGGTTACTCCAACCGCCTTGTCGACATCACCGAGTACGTGGCCGAGACGCTTTAAGACGCCTCGCTTCACATAACCGCTACACCAAAAAATTAGTACCCAAGAGAAACGAGCACTGTTGGCCCTGCGCACCTTGGAATCCCTCGGATCCCTTTCCGGAAAACGCGTCATCGTTCGCTGCGATCTGAATGTTCCCCTGTCAGATTCGAAGATTACGGATGATGGCCGCATCCGGGCGTCACTGCCCACACTGAATGCTCTGCTTGCTCAGGGAGCCCGCGTTGTGATTATTTCGCACCTCGGGCGCCCTGAGGGCTCTCCTGAAGCTCGTTATAGCCTCCAGCCGGCAGCAGAGCGCTTGGCTGAGCTCATCGGCAAGCCTGTCGCTTTTGCCACGGATACCGTGGGTGATTCGGCAACCTCCGTTGTCGCTGGTCTCAAAGACGGCGAACTTGCCGTTCTCGAGAACCTGCGTTTCAATCCGGGGGAGACCTCCAAGGATGCAACAGAGCGGGCCGCTTTTGCAGCGCAATTAGCATCATTCGGAGATGCTTTGGTTTCCGACGGCTTCGGCGTCGTTCACCGCAAGCAGGCGAGTGTTTTTGAACTGGCCGAGCTTCTACCCAGTGCTGCGGGTCTCTTGATCGAGACGGAGCTCACAGTTCTCGAACGTCTGACGGAGAACCCTGAGCGTCCCTACACGGTCGTTCTCGGCGGCTCCAAGGTCAGCGACAAACTGGGCGTCATCGCTCATCTGCTTCCTCGCGTCGACACGATCTTGGTGGGGGGAGGAATGGTGTTCACGTTCCTGGCCGCTGCGGGCCACAAGGTAGGCGCAAGCCTCCTGGAGGTCGACCAGCTCGATACCGTGCGTGGCTACCTGAAGGATGCCGCGGAGCATGGCGTCGAGATTGTGCTGCCCACCGACATCGTCGTGGCGTCTAAGTTCTCCCCAGACGCCGAGCATGTTGTCACTCCCATTGACGGCATCGAAGACACCCCTTTCGCCGAGAAGGGACTGGGCCTGGACATCGGCCCCGCCACGGCTGAAAACTTTGCACAACGCATTCGCGCCTCGAAGACTGTTTTCTGGAATGGTCCCGCTGGCGTTTTCGAATTTCCCGCTTTTGCCAACGGCACACGCGCCATAGCCGCAGCCCTCACCGAAGTCGATGGCCTCTCGGTCGTCGGCGGTGGTGACTCCGCTGCCGCGGTGCGTGTTCTTGGTTTCACAGATGACCAATTCGGTCATATTTCAACCGGTGGTGGCGCCAGCCTCGAGTTCCTCGAAGGAAAGCGCTTGCCAGGCCTGGAGGTCCTCGGATGGTAACAACACGCACTCCCTTACTCGCTGGCAACTGGAAGATGAACCTCGATCACCTCCAGGCCATCGCCTTCGTTCAAAAGCTTGCCTGGACCCTCAAGGATGCGAACCACGACTACACCAAGGCTGAGGTGGCGGTCTTCCCGCCGTTTACCGACCTGCGCAGCGTGCAGAACTTGATCACGGCCGACAAGCTGGAGATTGTGTACGGCGGACAAGACATTTCCGCACACGACTCCGGTGCGTACACCGGCGAAATCTCTGGTGCGTTCCTCGCGAAACTCGAATGCGCCTACGTCATCGTCGGCCACTCAGAGCGTCGCCAGTACCACGGCGAAACCGATGAACTCTTGAACGCAAAGGTCTCGGCCGCCATAAAGCACAACGTCGTTCCCGTCCTCTGCGTCGGCGAGACAGCCGAAGATCTCGAGGAGTTCGGTCCCAGCGCCGTCCCCGTGGCTCAGATGCGCGCCGCCCTGGTGGGAATTGCTGCGGATGCCGACATCGTCATTGCCTATGAGCCCGTCTGGGCTATCGGTTCTGGCCTGGCCGCAACCGAAGAGCAAGCCGAGCAGGTGTGCGCCGCTCTCCGTGTCGCCCTCGCCGAAGAACTCGGTGCAGACGCTGCCCAGCGCACGAGAATTCTCTACGGCGGATCCGTCAAATCCACAAATATTGCCGGATTCATGCGTCAGGCAAACATCGATGGTGCCCTCGTTGGCGGTGCCAGCCTCGACGTTGCCGAGTTCTCCAGCATCGCGCGCTTTCAAAAGCACGTCATCTAGTCAGATATAGTTACAAGGCGCACTTGAAAGAAAGTACGTCGAGTGCCCCAAAGAACGTGTGAAAGGTTTTTTAAGTGGAGATCCTCCAAGTCATCATGCAGGTACTGCTGGGTATTACCAGCCTCCTGCTGACACTTCTCATCTTGCTTCATAAGGGTCGCGGCGGCGGCGTCTCCGACATGTTCGGTGGCGGAATGTCTTCCACCCTTGGTTCGTCGGGAGTTGCCGAGCGCAACTTGAACCGCATCACCATCATCTTGGGCCTCATCTGGATCACGTGCATCGTGATTCTTGGCCTCATTACCAAGTTTCAGGGTGCCTAATGGCCTCCGGCGGTAGTGCAATTCGGGGATCGCGCGTTGGCGCAGGCCCCATGGGTGAGCAGGACCACGGCGTTCACGCCGACCGCATTGCGGTTTCCTACTGGGACGCGTTGGGCAACCACACGCA
>CANEXL010000030.1 GCA_947443745.1 Microbacteriaceae bacterium
CCGTAGCCATTGCCGCCGTTGGGATAAATGGTGCCCCCATAACGTGGCTCGTCCCGCTCCTCGGTGCCGGTCGGACCGTTTTCCCAGGCCACGCCAAACTCCTCGCTCACGCGTCGCTCGAGTTCACCCATTATCAGCGCGGATCGCCCGCGGACATCCTCGGCAGAGGGCGCCAGAAGAACCTCTGCCGCATCCACTCCCGCCTGCCCCGGGTAGTCTGCCCAGTCAACGGTGACATTCTTTCCGTCCGCGCCAACATACAAAGTTTTTGGCGAAGGCGTGCATGCGGTGAGGAGGAGCGCGACCGCCATGACTAGTGCCACGACGATAGGGCCCCTGCTATGACGGTTCATGCGGACTCCCAAGCCTCGAAAACGAAAAACTCCTGAAGCAGATAAGCAAAAACCCCCGTTTTACCGGGGGTTTTTCTCTTGCTGGGGTACCTGGACTCGAACCAAGAACAAATGAACCAGAATCATCCGTGTTGCCAATTACACCATACCCCAAAGGTCAAAACCGAGGCCTTGACCGAATCCCAAGCTTAACGCACGAGGGAGGGCCTAAACAAACCGAGACGGCGGCGAGTGTCGCGGCCCCGGACGTTCACCGACGTTCGACTTTTTGTCGACGCGTAAACGCCCGGTTCGGTTCGCTGAGTTAGGGACGCTGGGCAAAGTGGACGAGGCGATGAATGGTCTCGGCCTTTCCCAAGATCTCCATCGACTCGAACAGCGGTGGGGAGATGCGGCGACCGGAAAGGGCAACACGCAACGGACCGAAAGCAATACGCGGCTTGAGCTCCAGAACTTCAACGAGAGCGTGGTTCAACGCTTCCTGAATCACGTCGTGCACGAAGTCCCCGGCGGGCACCAGCTCGAGGGCGGCAACGCCCGCGGCGACAATCTGCCCGGCGTTGTCGGGCAGCGTCTTCAGCGCATCCTCGGCAAAGACGATGTCTTCAATCGAGGTGAACAAGAACTCGAGCAAAGCCGGTGCCTCGCTGAGAACCTGCATGCGCGTCTGCACGAGGGGTGCTGCCTGCACGAGAATGGCGAGCTGGGCATCCGTTATCGGAGACGCCACGAGACCCGCTGTCGCCAACTGAGGCGTGATGCGGGCCACGAAGTCTTCGGGCTCCAGCATGCGAATGTGATCCCCGTTGAGAGCCTCAGCCTTTTTCAGGTCAAAGCGCGCGGGGTTCGGGTTCACATCGACAACGTCGAAGGCCTCGATCATCTCGGCGACGGTGAAGATATCGCGGTCGTGCGTGAGCGACCAGCCCAGCAGTGAGAGGTAGTTGATGAGCCCCTCGGGAATGAAGCCACGCTCGCGGTGCAAGAACAGGTTGGACTCGGGGTCACGCTTGGAAAGCTTCTTGTTGCCCTCCCCCATGACGTACGGCAGGTGTCCAAAGCGCGGGATGTGCGTGGCAATTCCCACATCGATCATGGCGTGATACAGCGCAATCTGGCGCGGGGTGGAGGAGAGGAGATCTTCACCTCGCAAGACGTGGGTGACCTGCATGATTGCGTCGTCGATAGGGTTCACCAGCGTGTACAACGGCTGACCGTTGGGGCGCACGACCACGAAGTCGGGGAAGGAGCCGGCGGGGAAGGTGATCTCGCCGCGAACGAGGTCATCGAAGGTGATGTCCTCATCGAGCACCCGAAGACGCAAGGCAGGCTCGCGGCCCTCGGCGCGGTACGCAGCCTTCTGTTCCTCGCTCAGGTCGCGGTCAAAGTTGTCGTAGCCAACCTTGGGGTCGCGCCCGGCGGCAACGTTGCGGGCTTCGATTTCTTCGCCCGTCGAGAAGCTCTCGTAGAGGTGACCGCTCTCCTTGAGCGTCTCTACGATTCCGGCGTAGATGTCGAGGCGCTGAGACTGGCGGTAGGGCTCGTGGGGACCACCAACGTTGATGCCCTCGTCCCAATCCAGGCCGAGCCATCCCATGGCATCCACCAGCTGCAGGAAGCTCTCCTCGGAGTCGCGTGCCTGATCCGTGTCTTCGATGCGAAAGATGAACGTGCCGCCCGTGTGGCGCGCGTAGGCCCAGTTGAACAAGGCGGTGCGCACGAGTCCCACGTGGGGGGTTCCGGTTGGCGAGGGGCAGAAGCGAACGCGAACGTCGGTGCCGGTTGCCGTGGAATAGGGGTAGTTCGTTGTCATGCGTCCAGTCTCGTTAGCCATCCGTGGCGGTCAGGGGTGCGGCCGTATTGAATGTCTGTAAGCTCGCGGCGAAGGCTCATGGTGAGCTCTCCGGCCGGAGCGTCGGGGTTGCCAATGCTGACCTCGTTGCCGAGCAGTTGGCTGATGGGGGTGACGACGGCGGCAGTACCGCAGGCAAAGACTTCGGTGATTTCGCCGGAGGCGACGCCCGTGCGCCAGTCGTCGACCGTGATGGTCGTTTCATCGACGCGGAGACCACGGTCGCGCGCCAACGTGATGATGGACTCACGAGTGATGCCCTCAAGAATGGTTCCGGTAAGGGCTGGCGTGGAGAGGTGCCCGTCCTTGTGCACAAAGAAGATATTCATGCCACCAAGCTCATCGATTTTGGTGCCGGTTTCGGCATCGAGAAAGAGAACCTGCGAGCAGCCGTTTTCGTAGGCTTCGACCTGAGGAAGAAGGGAGGAGGCGTAGTTTCCACCGAACTTTGCAGCACCAGCGCCGCCGCGACCGGCACGCGAGTACTGGGTGGAGAGCCAGATCTTGACGGGAGCAACGCCGGCGGCGAAGTACGCTCCGGCGGGGCTGGCGATGACGTAGTAACCCACCTTGTGAGCAGCGCGCACACCCAAGAAGCTCTCGTTGGCAATCATAAACGGCCGAATGTACAGGCTGGTCTCGGGAGCCGAGGGCACCCACTGGCCGTCAACGGCGACGAGGCGACGAATGGATTCGATGAAGTCTTCAACCGAGAGCTCCGGCAACGCCAACCGGTGTGCCGAGCGTTGCAGTCGACGAGCATTGGCCTCGGGCCTAAACGTATGCAGCGAGCCGTCGGCATGACGGTAAACCTTGAGGCCCTCAAAGATTTCTTGGGCGTAATGCAACACGGATGCCGCCGGATCCAGCATGAGCGGACCATACGGAATGACCTGAGCTTCGTGCCAGCCGTCGGCCGTGGTCCAATCAATCGACACCATGTGATCGGTGAAGTGTTTACCGAATCCGGGGTCGGCAAGAATCTCTTCGCGCTCCGCTTCGGCCCGCGCCTTGGGCGACGGGGTCAGCGAAAAATGCAGTGGGAAAGCAGAAGCATCGGTGCCGGTCATGAGCAATCCTTACCTTGAAAAACGGTATGTCTATTCTGTCGCGATATGGCTGGTGCTGTGTACCGAAGCTGCTATTTTCCTGCAGCGACAACGCGGGCAAGAATGGCGTCGCCAATCTCGCTGGTGCGGCGAACCGCGGTTCCTCGAGACCCCAGGTCTTCGATGACGGCCGTGTTGACGATGGCGGCCGCTTCCTCGTAGCCGAAGTGCTCGAGCAGGAGTGCCACCGACAAGATTGCGGCGGTGGGGTCTGCTTTCTGCTGCCCGGCAATGTCGGGGGCAGATCCGTGAACCGGCTCAAACATGGAGGGGAACTCGTTGGTGGGGTTAATGTTGCCACTGGCGGCGAGACCAATTCCCCCGCTGATGGCGGCAGCGAGGTCGGTGAGAATGTCGCCAAACAGATTGTCGGTGACAATCACGTCGAAGCGTGACGGGTTCGTGACAAAGAAGATGGTGGCGGCATCCACGTGTAGGTAGTCAACGGTGACCTGAGGGTATTCATGAGCCACAGCATCGACGATGCGACTCCACAGCGATCCGGCATTCACCAAGACGTTCGTCTTGTGCACCAGAGTGAGCTTCTTACGGTCACGCTTGGCCGCAAGTTCGAACGCATAACGGACGACCCGCTCCACGCCATAGGCCGTGTTGATCGACAGCTCGTTGGCAATTTCAGCGGATGTTCCCTGGCGAATCACTCCACCGTTACCCACATAGGGGCCCTCGGTGCCTTCGCGCACGACAACGAAATCAACGTCACCCGGATTCGCCAACGGGCTGACGACACCGGGAAAAATGGTGGTCGGGCGCAGGTTCACGAAGTGATCCATGCTGAAACGCAACTTCAACAACAGCCCACGCTCGATGATGCCGGCCGGAATTCGCGGGTCGCCTGGGACTCCCCCGACAGCACCCAGCAGGATTGCGTCATTGGTGGAAATCGACGCCAGGTCTTCATCGCTCAGCACGTCACCGGTCTCGAGGTAGCGCGCGGCACCGAGGTGGTACGTGGTCTTCGCAAACGTGAGGTTGGCTCCCCCTGCGACTGCATCAAGAACTTTGATGGCCTCAGTGACAACTTCGGGCCCAATTCCGTCTCCGGGGATGACGGCAAGGGTAATTGTGCGTGACATGGCGCTCCTGCGTTGGAAGGTTATGGCAATGCTTCTAGGTTACCGGCCATCCAGTAGCAGCCTTGCGCGCTGACGCTAGGAGCGTTCTCGACGGAGGGTAAAAAGTGCCAAGCCCACGGCCAGCACCATCAGGATGCAGCCAATGCCACTGGTCAGCACGACGCCACTATCAAAAGCGTTCCTCGCCGATTCGAGAAGCGCTGTCCCCAGAGGCTCCCCCGCACTGCGGGCGACAGCGACGGCGCCGCCGAGCGTTTGGGACGCGGCATCCCCCTGTTCGGTGCTCAAGCCGGCCGGAATGCGAATGCTTGACGAGTAACTTGCGGTGAGGATGGAACCCAGAACCGCCGTGCCGAGCACGGCACCGAGTTCGTACGAGGTCTCCGAGACCCCGGAAGCCGCCCCCGCTTTGGCCGGAGGAACGGCCGCGATGATGAGGTCGTTGGAGAGTGTCTCCGCGGCTCCGATCCCGAGTCCCAGCACGGCGAAGGCAACCGTCAGCGAGAGCGCCGACGCATTCTGACCGGTGACCATCACGATGAAGTAACCCGTGCCGGCGAGAGCCAAGCCCACAGCAACCGCGAAGCCGGGGCGCAGATAGCGCACCACTCGCACCACGCCGAGACCAGCGATGATCATGACAATCAGGCCGGGCACGAGGGCGAACGCGGCATCGATCGGGCTGAGGCCAAGAACGAGTTGCAGGTGCTGGGAAACAAAGAAGAGAAAGCCGACGAGCGAGAAAACGCTGACGAGGTTGATCAGGACCGCACCGCTAAAAAACGCGATTCTGAAACAAACGCATGTCGAGCATCGGGTTTTCTCGACTCAACTGGCGACGCACGAAGACCAAACCGGCGGCGACTCCCGCCGCGACGAGCACGATTTCGATCGGCTGGAATCCCTCGGTAGCGAACTGTTTGATGGCGAAAACCAGTGGAACCAGAGTCACCATCGAGAGCACGATGCTCATGGGGTCGATGCGGCCGGGGTTCGGGTCCTTGGACTCTGGGATGAGGAACGGCGCCAACATGAGGAGTGGAAGCAAGACGGGGACAGCGATGAGAAACACGGAGCCCCACCCGAAGCGCTCCAGCAAGAGGCCACCGACAATCGGACCGAGAGCGGCGCCCGCGGAAAAGCCTGTTGCCCAAATCGCGATGGCAAGCCGGCGCTGCTGGCGATTGGTGAAAATGGAACGCAACAGAGACAAGGTGGACGGCATCAGCATGGCGCCGAAGAACCCTAGGCCGACGCGAGCCAGGATGAGCATTTCCGCGTTGGGAACGAAGGCCGCGCCGACGGAGACCAGGCCGAATCCGCTCGCTCCAATCAGGAGCATCCGTCGGCGGCCCCAACGGTCACCGAGGCTCCCCATAGTTACCAGGAGTCCCGCGAGCACAAGTGGGTAGGCGTCGACAATCCAGAGTTGGGCAGCGGCGCTGGGCCCGAGTGCTTCAGAAATAACGGGCAACGCGAAGCTCAGCACCGTGTTATCAACCGAGATGAGGATCACGGGCAGCATCAACACGACGAGAGCAAACCAGTCCTTGGTGCGGGCGCGCCCGTCGGCCAGCGAGGGCACTCCCGCGGGCGAGTTTTTGTTGGAGGAGGTTTTACGGATGGTCATGGTGATGAATGTCTTTTCAGCGTTGGAGCACGGCAACGACCGCACATTGTTTACTATACCGTCCAGCCGGTATAGTAAACACCAGAATCTTTCGGATGACGAAACCTGGGATACGGTTCACTACCTATGACTGACAACGCAAAAACACCCGCCGCCGGCACCCGCGAACGCATTCTCGACGCGTTCGAGACCCTCCTCTCTGAGTGCGGCGAACGGGCAGCGACTCTCGAGGCTGTCGCAGCGGCGGCCGGTGTCTCCAAGGGCGGGTTGCTGTACCACTTCGGGACGAAGGACGCCCTCATCGAAGGCGTCCTCGGCCGCCTCGAAACGATGGTGGCTCTGGATATCGCGCAGATCCGCTCATCAGAGGCAGGCCCTGTGGCACACCTCATTCGCACCTCGGCTCCCACTGGCAACAACTTAGATCGCGCGCTCGTTGCCGTCTCCCGCTTGGCGCAGGCCTCGAACTCGCGGGCACGGCAAGCGCTTCGTTCCGCGAACGACGCCTGGTATCAGGCGGTACTCGAGACGGTGGGCGACCCTGTGCTCACGCGCACGATCATGCTGATTAGCGATGGCCTGTGTTACGGGTCTGCCTTTTTTCCCACAGAGGATCCGCCACGTAAGGGCGCCCAAGATGCCGCACGTCCGCAGAGCCCAGACGTGGAGGGAATCATCGCCCTGCTGGAGACGCTGACGGCAATCCCGTACCGCCCCTGAGGTTATAGCTCGGTGATGTCCACTTCGAGCATGACATCGGCGTCAATGGCCTTGCGCAACTTCTCCAACAATGCGGGCGGCACCGGAGAGTCGACGATCAAGACACTGAGCGCCTTGCCGCCGAGCTCTTGACGGGCAATCTGCATGCCGGCGATGTTGATCTTCGCGTCACCAAACTCTTTGCCATAAATAGCGACGATTCCGGGACGGTCGATGTACTGCATGACGATGAGGTGCTCATCAATGGGAACGTCAATTTCGTACCCGTTGATTTCCACAATCTTTTGAACCTGCTTGGTGCCGACCAGCGTTCCCGAAACCGAGATCTGAGTTCCGTCGCTGAGCGCGCCTCGAAGAGTCAGCACGGTGCGGTACTCAGGTGACTCTTCTTCAGAAATCATGCGAACTTCGATGCCACGCTGCTCCGCCAGTAGCGGGGCGTTGACGTAGGACACGGTCTCGCTGACGACGTTGGTGAAGATGCCTTTCAGCGCAGCCAGACGCAACACCTTGACGTCGTACTGGGTGATTTCACCGCGAACCTCGACATCAACCGAGGTGAGTGGGCTGGAGTGCGCGAGGCCGGAGAAAACCTGACCCAGCTTCTCGAAGAGCGGAATTGCGGGGCGCACGTAGGGGTCGATCACGCCACCAGCAACGTTCACCGCATCCGGTACAAGCTCGCCACTGAGAGCAAGGCGAACCGACTTGGCAACCGAGACACCGGCCTTCTCCTGCGCTTCATCGGTGGAGGCACCGAGGTGAGGAGTAACCACAATGTTGGGCAGGCCCAAGAGCGGCGACCCCGTGGGAGGTTCGTTGACGAACACGTCGAGACCGGCTCCGGCAATAACGTTGTTGACCAGCGCGTGATGCAGGGCATCCTCATCGATCAAGCCACCGCGAGCGACGTTGACGATGTACGCCGTCGACTTCATGCGGGCAAGCTGCTCAGTGCTGATCATGCCCGTGGTCTCAGGAGTCTTGGGCATGTGGATCGTAATGAAGTCACTCTGCTCGAGCAGCTCATCAAGGCTCAAGAGTTGAACGCCGAGCTGCTGAGCACGGGCGGATGTCACGTACGGATCGAAAGCCACAATCTTGGTGTCGAAGGCCTGCATGCGAGCGGCAATCAAAGCGCCAATGCGGCCGAGGCCGATGATACCAATGGTCTTCTCAAAGATTTCCGTACCGGTAAAAGAAGAACGCTTCCACTGGCCTTGAGCCAAAGCCGAGTGCGCCTGTGGAATATAACGGGCCAGGCTCAGGATGTGACCGATGGTCAGCTCTGCAGCAGAAATGATGTTGGAGGTCGGAGCGTTCACCACCATGACACCGGCAGCCGTTGCCGCCTTGATGTCGACGTTGTCGAGCCCGACGCCGGCGCGCGCGATGACCTTCAGGTGAGGGGCAGCCGCGATGGCTTCCTCGTCAACCTTGGTGGCGCTTCGAACGAGAATGGCGTGAGCCGAGTGAAGGGCTTCGAGCAACGCTGGGCGGTCGGTTCCATCCACGATGCGAACATCAAAATCTGGGCCGAGCGCCTCGACGGTAGCGGGCGAAAGCTCTTCGGCAATGAGGACGACAGGCTTAGTCACGTGAAAGGAATCCTTTGAGGCTGTGCACGGGTGAAAAGGCGGGCGCCGAAGGAATTCTTGACGCGCGGGGGAAGGTCCCAGTCTATCGGAGGGCTATCCCCGCTCTACCCCAGAATGTTGCCGTAGCGCCCGAGAATGGTGATGTCTTGGGCGATGACGGCGGATACCATCACGGCCACCGCAAAAACAGTGAGCGCTTTCCACGCGGTCATTTTTCGCGTGAGAAACAAGGAGCCGAAAAACAAGATAAAAGGCGCCACGAGATTTAGCACAAGGAATGCCCACGCTGTTCCCGGCAGCGCAATTCCAAATGAGAAATGCTGATTCAAGATTCCGACGACATTACCGAGGGCCTCCCAGACGTCATCGGCAAACAGAAGCGCAAAAACAACAACAACCATCCAGCTTCCGATGGTCCGACTTCCGCGACCGGGGCGCCAAAAACTTTGTCTTTTTGTCACATCGCTTGTCTCGGTGCTCATGCGCGATATCCCGCCCACGTCAGGAAGGGCCACGGAATGAAGAGAGCGGCTCCGAAGAGGAGGAGACTGAACCGCCACCAGAGTGAGCGCGCTTTGCCGAACATGATGACCGCTCCGAACCAAGCCGGTGCAGCCAGACTGGCCATCCATAGTCCTGCGTTGTACGTGAACGAACCTAAAGCATCTTCAATTTGAATAGGATTACGCACCGCCGTGAGGACCCACGCGACCGTGAATAACAGGTAGATGCCACCCAGAATTCCAAATGTCACTAAGGCCGCGGACGACAACCCCTTGGGAGCATCCTCTTCCTCGGCGCCGCTCGTGTCGGTCGACGGGAGTGCCTCGCTGGGCGTCCACGACTCCCCCACGACGCGCTGGGCGGAAACATCCGTAGCACTGCCAGACGCCATCGGCGCCACGACTTCCGAGGACGACGAAGGGGATGCGCGGCGCTTTCGAACGGGAGATTTCGACGTCGACCCTGTGGTCAGGCGCTCATCATTGTCGCCGGCCCAGGCCAGGGCTTCATCGTCTTCTGTACTCATACGAACGCGCCTCGCGCATCCCCTCAGTCGTCATGTAAAAGTGCTCGTGAACCCCCAGCCGAGGCCAGGGATTCACGAGCGATGTTATTGCGGCGGGTTAGCCGACTCGACTAGCGAGCAGCAGAACCGTCGGTGTAGTCAGCATCCTGCTGCTTCCAAGCGAAGAGAGCACGAAGCTTCTTGCCGGTTGCCTCGATGGGGTGCGCGGCACCCTTCTCGCGGAGGGCGATGAACTCGGGGCCGCCAGCATCCTGGTCATCAATGAAACGCTTGGCGAAGGCACCCGACTGGATGTCAGCCAAAACGGCCTTCATGTTCTCCTTGACGCTGGGGTCAATGACGCGGGGGCCAGAAACGTAGTCTCCGTACTCAGCGGTGTCAGAAACGGACCAACGCTGCTTGGCGATGCCACCCTCCCACATGAGGTCAACGATGAGCTTGAGCTCATGAAGGACCTCGAAGTAGGCGATCTCGGGCTGGTAGCCAGCCTCGATGAGGGTCTCGAAGCCGTACTGAACGAGCTGCGAGGTGCCACCACAAAGAACGGCCTGCTCGCCGAACAAGTCGGTTTCGGTCTCTTCGGTGAACGTGGTCTTGATGCCGCCGGCGCGAAGGCCACCAATTGCCTTCGAGTAGGACCAGGCGAGATCCCACGCGTGACCGGATGCGTCTTGCTCGACAGCGACGATGACGGGAACCCCACGGCCAGCTTCGTACTCGCGACGAACGGTGTGACCGGGACCCTTGGGGGCAACGAGAATGACGTCGACGCCCGAGGGAGCCGTGATGTAACCGAAGCGGATGTTGAAGCCGTGACCGAAGACAAGCGTCTTGCCGGCAGCGAGGTTAGGAGCAACGTCGTCTGCATAAAGGTGGCGCTGGTACTGGTCGGGAGCCAAGATGACGATGACGTCACCCCAGGCTGCTGCCTCGGCGGTGGAGAGAACCGTGAAACCGGCCTCTTCTGCCTTGGCGATGGACTTCGAGCCAGCCTTCAGGCCGACAACGACCTCGACGCCGGAGTCGCGAAGGTTCAACGCGTGCGCGTGACCCTGCGAGCCGTATCCGATAACGGCAACTTTCTTGCCCTGGATGAGGGAAAGGTCGGCGTCTTTGTCGTAGTGAATTTCAGTCACTGTGTATTTCTCCTTGTTATGGGGTGTTAAAAAGCTTAGAGCGAAGCGGAAAGCTGTGGTGCGGAAAATCTGATGCGTTAGTTCTTGAAAACTCGCTCGGTGATCGACTTGGAACCGCGACCGATCGCGAGAAGACCCGACTGCGCGATCTCTTTGATGCCGTAAGGCTCGAGCACGCGCAGCAAAGCCGACACCTTGCCAGAGTCTCCGGTGACCTCGATTACCAACGCATCCGATGCCACATCAACTACGCGAGCGCGGAACATGGTGACGGCCTCGAGAACCTGCGAACGCGTCGTGTTATCCACGCGCACCTTGACCAGCAGGTGCTCACGCTGAACCGATTGCGACTGGTCGAGCTCGACAATCTTGATGACGTTGACCAGCTTGTTGAGCTGCTTGGTTATCTGTTCGAGGGGCAACTCGTCAACATCGACCACAACAGTGATGCGCGAGAGACCCTCAATTTCGCTGTGGCCCACGGCGAGGGACTCAATGTTGAATCCGCGGCGCGCAAAAAGACCGGCAACGCGGGTTAGCAGACCTGGTTTGTCCTCGACGAGGAGGCTCAGAACGTGTGTGCTCATGGTGGCGACTCCTCTACTCGTCCGTGTCCCACGTGGGGGCGTGGTCCTTGGCATATTGAACGTAACTGTTACTAACACCCTGAGGCACCATCGGCCAGACCATCGCGTCGGCACTGACCACGAAGTCAATAACGACCGGGCGATCATTGGTTTCGATGGCCAACTTGATGGCAGCATCCACTTCAGACTTTTTGGTGACACGGATGCCGAGAGCACCATACGCATCGGCCAGCTTCACAAAGTCGGGCACGCGCACGGTGTCGTGGCCGGTGTTCAGGTCGGTGTTCGAGTGGCGGCCGTCGTAGAACAGCGTCTGCCACTGGCGAACCATGCCCAGCGACGAGTTGTTGATGATGGCGACCTTGATGGGGATGTTATTGAGCGTGCAGGTAGCCAACTCCTGGTTGGTCATCTGGAAGCATCCATCGCCGTCGATCGCCCACACTGTGCGATCGGGCTGCGACACCTTGGCGCCCATGGCGGCAGGAACCGAGTAGCCCATGGTGCCAGCGCCGCCCGAGTTCAGCCATGCGTTGGGACGCTCGTACTTGATGAACTGTGCCGACCACATCTGGTGCTGACCCACGCCCGAGGCGTAGACGGCTTCGGGGCCACTGATCTCACCGATGCGCGAGATAACGTACTGCGGTGAGAGCAAGCCGTCGGCGGGCTCGGTGTAACCCAGGGGGTACTCCTCGCGCAGCGCGTTGAGCGTTGCCCACCATTCGCTGATCTCCAGCTTCTTGCCGTTAGACAGCTCGGCGTAGGCGCCCAGGAGGTCGGGGAGAACATCTTTGGCATCGCCCACGATGGGCACTTCAACCTGACGAATCTTGCCAATCTCGGCGGGGTCGATGTCCACGTGGATGACCTTGGCGTTGGGAGCAAAAAGCTCGGCCTTGCCGGTGACGCGGTCGTCGAAGCGCGCGCCAAGCGTGATGAGCAGGTCGGCGTCTTGTAGTGCCAGTACGGCGGGAACGGTGCCGTGCATTCCGGGCATTCCCAAGTTCTGGATGTGCGAGTCAGGGAACGCTCCGCGGGCCATCAGCGTCGTGACCACGGGAGCCCCAATGGCTTCGGCAAGCGCCAACAGCTCGGCTGCCGCACCGGCGCGCACAATGCCGCCACCCACGTAGAACACGGGCTGCTTGGACTCAAGAATGAGTTCGGCGGCGGCCGTAATCTGCTTGCCATGAGCCTTGGTAACGGGGCGGTAGCCGGGCAGGTCGATGACGGGAGGCCAAATGAAGGGCGCCATGGCTTGCTGAGCATCTTTGGTGATGTCCACCAGAACGGGACCGGGTCGGCCGGTCGAGCACACGTGGTACGCGGCCGCAATGGTGGAGGGAATGTCTTCGGCCTTGGTGACCAAGAAGGAGTGCTTGGTGATGGGCATCGTGATTCCCACGATGTCGGCCTCCTGAAAGGCGTCTGTTCCCATCAGATGACTGAAGACCTGACCGGTGATGGCCAGGATGGGGACGGAGTCCATGTAGGCGTCAGCAATAGCCGTCACCAGGTTCGTTGCCCCTGGGCCGCTGGTCGCGATGCACACACCGACGCGACCGCTCGCGGAGGCGTAGCCCTCGGCGGCGTGACCGGCACCCTGCTCGTGGCGCACCAGAATGTGGCGCAACTTCTTCGAGTCCATCAATGGGTCGTAGACCGGCAAGATGGCGCCGCCGGGCAAACCGAACACATCGGTCACCCCGAGAAGCTCAAGGGTGCGCACAACGGCAGCGGCACCCGAGATGATCTCAGGTTCGCCGGAGTCGGCAGTGTTGGCCGAAGCCAACGTGGACGTGGGGACTGATTCTGAAGCCACAAGAATTCCCTTGCTGGAAGCGAAAAGTGAACGGGGGGCGTTAGCCCGTAATCGCACCCTCAGAAGCGGAGTGCACCAACTTGGCGTACTTCGCTAGAACGCCACGGGTGTAGCGCGGAGGAAGCGGAGCCCAACCAACACGTCGGGCTTCGAGCTCGGCATCATCAACGAGTAAGTCAATAGTTCGAGCTGCGATATCGACCCGTATGAGATCACCATCGCGCACGAGGGCAACGGGTCCACCGTCAACAGCCTCGGGAGCTAGATGGCCGATACACAGTCCGGTTGTGCCGCCTGAGAAACGACCATCGGTTAATAGTAGAACATCTTTGCCGAGTCCCGCACCCTTGATGGCAGCGGTGATGGCCAGCATCTCGCGCATGCCGGGGCCACCCTTGGGGCCTTCATACCGGATGACGATGACGTCGCCCGCCTGAATGGTGCCCTCGGTGAGGGCGTCCATGGCAGCGCGCTCACGCTCAAAGACTCGCGCGGGGCCTTCAAAGACCTCGAGATCGAAGCCGGCGGTCTTCACGACAGCGCCCTCAGGAGCCAGGCTTCCGTGCAGAACCGAGATACCGCCGGTGGCATGGAT
Source organism: Microbacteriaceae bacterium (assembly GCA_947443745.1). GTDB lineage: Bacteria > Actinomycetota > Actinomycetes > Actinomycetales > Microbacteriaceae > Alpinimonas. The sequence goes on from CANEXL010000030.1 coordinate 13,533, forward strand.
GGGGTTATCCATCGTGCGAATGACGGTTCCATCCAGAGAAGGAAGGTTCAGGTCGGCAAGGTTCTCGGCGAGCGTCTTTCCGGTAACTGTCAGAGCGTCACCGTGCATGAGGCCGGCATCGAGTAACGCCTTCATCACAACTGGCACACCGCCGACGCGGTCGACGTCGCTCATGACGAACTGACCGAAGGGCTTGAGGTCGCCGAGGTGGGGAACCTTGTCGGCAATGCGGTTGAAGTCGGCCAATGTCAGGTCGACCTCAGCCTCACGAGCGATGGCCAACAGGTGGAGAACAGCGTTGGTCGAACCACCGAAGGCCATGACCACGGCAATGGCGTTTTCGAAGGCCTTTTTCGTCATGATGTCGCGGGCAGTGATGCCCAAACGGATCATGTTGACCACGGCCTCGCCGGAGCGGTGAGCGAAATAGTCCCGACGGCGGTCAGCAGAAGCCGGAGCTGCCGAGCCGGGGAGGCTCATGCCGAGGGCTTCAGCAACGGAAGCCATGGTGTTGGCCGTGTACATGCCGCCACAGGCACCTTCGCCGGGGCAGATGGCGCGCTCAATGAGATCGAGATCAGCTTCGCTCATCGTGCCCGCTTTGCAGGCACCGATGGCTTCAAAGGCGTCGATGATGGTGACGGTCTTTTCGGTGCCATCGCTGAGACGCACCCAACCGGGAGCAATCGATCCGGCATACAAGAAGACGGAGGCGAGGTCGAGGCGCGCAGCGGCCATCAACATGCCGGGAAGCGACTTGTCACATCCGGCCAAGAGAACGGAGCCGTCAAGGCGCTCGGCCTGCATGACGACCTCAACGGAGTCAGCAATGACCTCGCGTGACACGAGCGAGAAGTGCATGCCCTCGTGGCCCATGGCAATGCCGTCGGAGACGGAGACGGTGCCGAACTGAAGGGGGTAACCGCCACCGGAGTGCACGCCCTCCTTCGAGGCCTGAGCGAGGCGATCCAAGCTCAGGTTGCACGGGGTGATTTCGTTCCAGCTGGAGGCAACACCAATCTGGGGCTTGTCCCAGTCGGCATCTCCCATTCCTACGGCTCGAAGCATGCCGCGCGAAGCGGCCTTTTCAATACCGTCAGTCACGTCGCGACTGCGCGGTTTCATGTCGAATTCAGGCATGAGAGTAAGTCTATGACGTTGCCGAACGTGCATCTCACGTCAACCGAATGTTGCAAACCGTCTATCGGACACCTCCTCCACCTTCACCGAACGTTCAGGTGACGTCTCTAGGATTGTGCCCAAATGATACGAATCGGCATGAGCGCCTCGTGCGTCTACCCCCTCTCCTGTGAAGACGGTTTTCGGTTTGCGGCAAAGGCGGGCTACGACGGCGTCGAAGTAATGGTCACCCGTGAGCCTGTGACGCAAAGCGCCGCCGGTTTGCGTCAGCTTTCGGAGACGTATGGCATGCCCATCCTCTCTATTCACGCCCCCGTGCTCTTGCTCACACACTTCGTGTGGGGCCGTGATCCTCAAGTAAAACTCGAGCGCGCCGCCGAGCTCGCCGCCAACGTTGGTGCGACAACCGTTGTCGTGCATCCACCCTTTAGATGGCAATCCGGATATGCGGAGCGCTTCCTCGAGATTGTGCGCCAGACATCCTCTGCCACAGGGATCGAAATTGCCGTCGAGAACATGTTCCCGTGGAAGGTTCGCAACTCGCAGATGCAGGCCTACGCTCCCGGCCCCGACCCCCGCGAGCTCGACTGCGACGCGATCACGCTCGACTTCTCTCACGCCGCGCTCTCGGGCCACGATGCTCTCGACTTGGCGCTGGATTACGGTGACCGCTTGCGCCACGTGCACCTGTGCGATGGCTCAGCCACGGGCAGCGATGGCCGCATCTTCGACGAGCACCTTCTTCCCGGCTATGGCAAGCAGCCCGTCGCCGAGGTTTTGCAACATCTGGCCGCGACTGGCTGGAAGGGTCACGTTGTTGCCGAGGTGAACACTCGCAAGGCCAAGACGGAAGCAGAGCGTCTCGCGCTGCTGGTGGAAACCCTCGAGTTTGCTCGGCTTCACTTGGCGGTACCCCCCACGTCCATTACGCCCGATGTGACCTCACTCGACGAGTTGCCCTGGCCAGAGCTCACCCCCGACGCCTAAAGTTGACCATCCTCCGGTAACGTTGAAGCGATCGAAGGAGTCTCATGCGCAAGTTCTTGTTCAACACGAGTGTTCTCGGCGCTATTTTCGGTGGCGTCACTGCCCTGCGTGAAACCATTCGTGGTCCCCGCGACTGGCGCATCATTTTGATTTGGATTGGCTGGGGAATTTCGGTCGCCCTCGCCGTCGGTACCGTCATTCGCAATAACGAAGAGGCCGAACAGGCACGCCTCGACGACGCCGACTACGACTTCTAGTGCCAGACGAAACTGGCGCATCCGGCCAAAATGGGCTGGATCCACACGACTACGATCATTCCCACCCTGATGTGTCCGGGGGCTGGCTTCGGGCATCCGTCTTTGGGGCAATGGATGGCCTGGTCTCGAACATTGCCCTCATTGCCGGTATCGGTGCCGCTGGCGCGTCCAACCCCACCATCGTTATCACCGGAGTCGCCGGCCTCGTCGCGGGAGCCTTCTCTATGGCGCTCGGAGAATATACCTCCGTCAAAACACAGAATGAACAAGTTGATTCTGAGTTGGCGGTCGAACGTGATGCCCTCGCCCGCAACCCCGAGGGCGAAGAGAACGAACTCGTCATGTCCTTCATGGAGATGGGAATGACGCAGGCCACCGCCCGTTACGCCGCCCGTGAAGTGCACCAAAACGTTGAGCTCGCCGCTCGCATTCACATCACCCGCGAACTCGGCCTCGACCCCAACTCGCAGCCCTCCCCCTGGGTCGCCGCAGTGTCGTCCTTCGCCATGTTTGCCGTAGGAGCCGCGATCCCCCTCATCCCGTTTGCTTTGGGCGTTGGCTCGCTCCTGATCGGATTGGCCGTCGGCGGCGTAGGCCTCTTGATTGCCGGAGCCCTCGCCGCACGCTTCACGCGCAAATCGTGGTGGCGCAACGCCCTCCGCCAACTTCTCTTCGGAGCCATTGCGGTTGCCGCAACGTACCTCGTGGGCTCACTGTTGGGCGTCGGCGGAATCTAGCTCGACAGGAATTTAGTTTTTGGGCTGAAGTCGCAGGGCGGCCTTCTGCGAAGCGACACCCCCGTGGGCCCCCACGCTGAAGCGTGATGCGCGGCGGGCGATGCGGGATGCCGAACCCCGGTGTCTGGGTTTTGCAGCAGGAATCGTGCGGCGGAAGAACCGCTTCTTGAGCAACTCAACGACGAACAGATAGATCAGCGTCATGCCTGCCAGTGCCAAAAAGAAGGGAGCCGGAACGGGACTGAAGCCCAAGACGCTCGACAGCGGTGAGTACGGCAGATAGCAGCCGATGGCGACGACCCCCAGCACGGCAAACATAAGGCCGGCCGAGGGGCGACTCTTGAAAAAGGGAACGCGCCGAGTGCGCACCGCAAAGATAATCAGGGTCTCCGTTGCCAAGGACTCCATGAACCAGCCGGCCTGAAACTCGCTCTCTCCCGCATGAAAGACACCGAGCATCAGCGCGAATGTTGCGATATCGAAGAGGGAACTTATCGGTCCGAACACAAACATGAAGCGGCGAATGAGCGTGATGTTCCAGTGGGATGGCCGATGCAGTCGCTCGGGGTCGACGTTATCGCCGGGAATGGCGAGCTGGCTCGAGTCATACAGCAAGTCGTTCAGCAGAATCTGGCCGGGAAGCATCGGCAAGAAGTTCAGCACGACCGAGCCAATCGCGGCACTAAACATGTTGCCAAAGTCCCCCGAGGTTCCCATCAGCACATATTTCATGGTGTTGGCAAAGATGCGGCGACCTTCATTCACACCGGTGGCGAGAACGTCGAGGTCTTTATCAAGCAGCA
>CANEXL010000031.1 GCA_947443745.1 Microbacteriaceae bacterium
CGGCGCATCTGCACTCCCAGCCCAAAGCCATTGCCATCCGGCAATTCAATGTCCAAGATCAGCACGTCAAGCTCTTCGGGCGTGAACCATTTCTTGGCTTCGGCAACGTGATCTGCTTTGGCAACGATTTTCAGGTCATCAAATTTTTCCAGTCCCTCAGCAATGAGGTCCATGAAGAGCGTGTGGTCTTCGACAATTCCGATTCGAAGCGTTTCGGCCTGAACAACCATTTTGCGAACTCCCTTGTCGGCACTGGTTCAGCGACAGCAGAAACTGTCACAGCATCCCCTCAGAGTAGCAAATTTAGGCTAACAAAGTTATATTCAGCTTCCTTTGAGCAGTGCAACCGTTGCCATCCGCGCGATTTCGTTCCAGGCGTCTCCCCCACACTGCGTCGGATCAATTTCCAGCACTACGCGCCCATTGACCATGCCGGTGTACCAGACCGCAAAAGCATCTGTATCAAGGTCTTCACGCACCCAACCACGACGTTGCATCTCCCTCAGCGTCGCACTCAGAAGGTCATGGCTCTCGCGTTGGGCGAGCGACAGGGCCTCTCTCAAGTGCGGCCGTGATTGAGCACTGCCCAAAACGTCAGCCCGAACCGAGCGAACCGGGATGCGATCCGGCTGAAAGACTGCCAGGACCACCTTGTCGACCACGACCCAATATTGCTCCGCCGCTGTGCAGGCCAGAGAAAGTTCGGCAAATTTTTGGGTGAGCTCAAGGAGCCCGCGCGAATAACGCTGCGCGAGGGCGGCGTCCACCAGCCCGTCTTTACTCCCAAAGAAGTGATAAACGGACGGAACCGTCACACCCGCTTCGGCGGCCACATCGCGAACGCGCATCCCCCGGATGCCCTCGATGTCGATTGCTGCGACGGCAGCGCGAAGAAGTCGGTCGCGGGTCGTCAAGGGGGCGGACATATAACGATGTTAGACCTCACAATGTTTCCGTTTGATTGCGCCGGGGTGCAGTGCTGTCAAGCCGCAACAGAATTCTCGGAATCCTCCCGGGCGTAGGCTGAGCGAGTGAAGAAATCGTCTCAGCGCAGCCTCGTCGTAGAGACGATTGAGCTCGACGACGTTCCGGAGATTCTTTCCCTTCTTCCCGCCTCGAATCCCCTGCTGTGGTGGCGCAAAGGCGCGGGCATGGTGGGCCTGGGGCACACCCTCACGCTGGAGTTCACAGGGGCTAATCGCATAACGGATGCGGCTACCGCCTGGCACGAACTAGCGACCGCCGCAGACGTCACCGACCCCCTCGAAATTCCAGGCACTGGACTGATCGCGTTTGGGGCAATTTCTTTTTCAGATCGCTCTCAGGTTGCCAGCGTTCTCGTTATTCCTCGTGTCGTCATCGGCCGACGGGATGGTCACGGATGGATCACGCGCATTCGTTTCGCGGATGAAGCCGCCACCACCGGCATGATTCCCGTCATTCGACAGGGTTCCAGCGCCCGCGCGAACGTGGGAACCACGGCGGCTCAGGACCTCTCCGACGCCCGTTCCGCCCTTCCCGCCGTGACCCGAGTGGAACACGCGGCGAACGTGAAACTTTCTCCTGGGCAGCAGTCCGAAGCCGGCTTCTTGGCGGCCGTCGACGAGGCTATTTCCCGCATCCGGAACGACGGGGTCAGTAAAATCGTCATGGCTCGGGACCTCGTGGGACACCTTCAGGCCGAGGATGACATTCGGGCCACGATTGTGACCCTCGCCCAGAGCTACCCCGATTGCTGGACCTACTCGGTGGATGGCCTCATTGGCTCGAGCCCCGAGACTTTGGTGAGTGTGCACCACAACCGTATGGATGCCCGCGTTCTGGCCGGAACCGCTAGTCGTGGCATTGATTCGGCCTCCGACCTAGAGTCAGCGGCCGACCTCGCGTCGAGCACCAAAGACCTCGACGAGCATGGCTTCGCAGTGCGATCCGTGGTGGAGGCTTTGGCCCCGTTCACCAGTCACCTCACCACCAGCGATGGGCCCTTCACCTTGAAGTTGCCGAACTTGTGGCACCTGGCCACTGACATCGCCGCGGCCCTCACCCAGGGCTCAACATCGCTCGATTTGGTGCAGGCTCTGCACCCCACTGCCGCTGTTGCGGGAACCCCGACTGCCGCGGCTGTCGCCATCATTGCCGAGCTGGAACCCTTTGATCGCGGTCGCTACGCAGGCCCCGTCGGCTGGATTGGCGCCGATGGTGATGGTGAGTGGGCGATTGCCCTCCGCTGCGCGCAGGTAACCGGTTCCACCATTACGGCCTATGCCGGATGCGGAATCGTCGCCGATTCCGTTGCGGAGACCGAGTTGAACGAAACGTTCATGAAGTTTCGCCCCATCATCGACGCGCTGAGCTGAGCTAGCGGGCGAGGATAACCTCTACGAGTTCGGGGCCGGCGCCGGCGCCTGTCAGGGCGCGCTCGAGTTCTCCAGCGTTCGAGACGCGAACGTAACGCCAGCCGTACGCCTCCGCGAGGCCCTCGAAGTTGACCTCGTGAGGGGTAAACAGCACACGTTCGATTGACTCTTCGGCGGCGCTCTGCGCAACCTCGAGCATGTCAAAGATGGAACCGCCGCCGTCGTTGCCCACGATCACTTGAACGCGCGGGCGTTCTTCGCCGCGGCCAAACAACATGGAACCGACGTCGTGAAGGGTCGCGAGGTCGCCCAAAAGCACGCGTGTGAGTGCGGGGGCCGAGGCGATGGCGATTCCAATAGCGGTGGCAATTGTGCCGTCGATACCGGCCAGGCCGCGGTTAGCGTGCACGGGAATCTTCTTGCCCGGCAACCAGCGGTCGGCAACGCGGATGAGGCGGGAGGCTCCGAGCACGAGACGATCGTGCGGCCAACTCGCGCGCCAGACGGCATCCACCAACATGTCGCGGGTGACCGTGGCTCGCACGGCAGCGAGCTCTGCCTTCACGAAGATGCGCTGCGAGGCCGGGGTCTCCGAACGCGACGTCGTGATGTCAGGAGATTTCGTTTCCGGATGCTCCGCCAAGGTCTCAGCTTCGTGCTCGGCAACCAGGGCGCGGCTGGCGGTGAGCCAGGCGCCTAACCATTCCCGATCGGTGTCCTGCCCCGGGACGGTCTCCGCAACGGTCACGGAATCGAGAACGCGCGCGACGTTGTGACCGGGGTTGTAGACCTCGGACCGAGTGCCTCGAATTGCGATTGTCTCAATGCCCCGCTCGGCGTCGCCGATGAGCGCCGGAATCTCGCGACTGAGGGTGGGGTGCCCAAAAACAATGACGCGCTGAATGGCGTCGGCCAGCTCGGGCTGGGCGAGAAGCTCGCGGTACCCAATAATCAGGTTGCGGCCGAACCGGGCACCGCTGGCAATCTCGGCGAGCAGCGGCCACCCGCCCTGATGAGCGAGCTCTTCGGCCTCCGGGCCAGCACCGGTTCCTGCGATGACGATGGTGCGGGGGCCGCGCGGGATTTCGGTCGTCGCAGATGAGGCGGGTGCCGTGTCGTGCTCCACCACATCACCGGATACCACTGCCGCGAGCAGAGCCGCGAGTTGCTCGGCGGTCGGGGTGCTCGAGAGTGGTTCGCGAAAGGCAAGGTTGAGGTGAACGGGGCCGGGAGCGTGAGCATCCGTTGCTATGGAAGAGGCCTGAGCGGCCAGCGCAATACCGCGTTCGGCGACATTGGACTCCGGCATCGGAGCGGGCTCGTCGATACTCCATCGGCTGGCGCGGCCAAAGATGTCGGGCTGGTGCGTGGTCTGGTTGCTCGCAATTCCGCGCAGCTCTTCGGGGCGATCGGCCGTGAGGATGAGCAAGGGCACACCGGAGTGATGCGCCTCCAAGATGGCGGGATGCAGATTGGCCACCGCGGTTCCCGATGTGGTGATGACCACCGTGGGGCGGCGCGTCTCCACACTGAGGCCCAGGGCCAAGAACCCGGCAACGCGCTCGTCGATACGCACGTGCAAGCGCACCTGCTCGCCCACGGATGAGTCTGATTGCGAGCCGCTAACGCCAATCCTCGAAAGCTGCTCGGCCGCGAGGGCTAATGCCTGAGAGCGGGCACCAGGGGCCACCACGATGTCACGAACGCCGTGGCGAACGAGGCTGGCAAGAAGGCTGAAGGCAAAGGTAGTAGAAGGCGCTACCTCACGCACGACTGCCGGTTCCGTCATCTGCTGAACGAGGGTTGTCAGGGTGCTTCTCGGGAGGAAGCGGGTCTTTCAGTCCGCGCAAGAAGTCAATGTCATCGTCGGGGGCTGACGGCCCGGTTCGGCTGGGGCCGAAGTACGAGGCCACTCCGCCGCGGCCATTTTTGTTCGCGGCACCGCGGCCGACGAAGAACCAGAGGACGCCCCCCAGTGCAGGGATGAAGCAGATCACAACCCAGACCGCGCGCGGTAAAGCGCGGATTCGTGCTTTGTCAATCAGGATGGCGTCGATGACGGCATAGACGAGAAAGGCGACAAGAATTACGACGACGATAATGAGTGCGCGAGCCATAGTGAACTCAGTCTAGGCTCAGCGCCCGAGCGTACACTGAGAGGCGTGAAAAACTTTCCGGCCTGGTTGCCGTACACATTGATGCGCTTGGTTTCCTTCATCGTTCCCCTGGCCGTGCTGCTGTCCCTTGGTGTTGAAGGCTGGATTTCGGCTCTGGTTGCTGCCGTGATTGGCATCTGCGTCTCGTACATTTTCTTTGCCCGCTCGCGCAATGCCGTGGCCCTGCAAATTCACACCGCGCGCACGCGTGAAAAGCCTCTCGTTCGCGCCGATGATGCGGCTGAAGACGCCGCCGTTGACGCCGTTGACACTCCGAAATAACAGGAATTAACGGGAAGTCGAACCGCAGGTTTTCCTTCTAGAAGAAGAAACCGACGGTCAGGCCGGCGCCAAAGAGAAGGCCCACAAGGCTCGCCAGCTTCAGCGACAGCACGTACTCGCCGGGGGTCTTTGCCGTTCCCGCTATGACACACGCGGGAAGCGCGGCGAGAAGCGCAAATTGCACGAGCCACACGAGTGGGTAGAGCATCGCGAGGACTGCTGCCAGCGCAAACGGGATGAGAAGCAAGGCGCAGAAAACCACGAGGGACGCGCGACGCCCCATGCGCACGGCGAGGGTCTTTTTGCCCGCCAGTTTGTCGGTGGGGATATCGCGGATGTTGTTCACCATCAGCACCGCACACGCAATCAAGCCTGCTCCGGTTCCGCCGAACCAGCTCTCGACGTTGATGACTCCGGCCTGCACGTAGGTCGTGCCGACCGTGGCCACGAGGCCAAAGAAAATGAAGACAAAGAGCTCGCCGAGACCGCTGTACCCATAAGGACGCTTACCGCCGGTGTAAAACCACGCGGCAACAACGGCGGCAACGCCGATGGCCAGCAACCACCAGTATCCGGTGATGAGAACAACGGCGAGGCCAGCGATCGAGGCGAGGACGAAGAATGCCCCGGCGACGGCCAGCACCCGCTTGGGGTCTGCCTTGCCCGAACCCGTGAGGCGGGGAGGGCCAACGCGAAAGTCATCGGTGCCCCGAATGCCATCGGAGTAGTCATTGGAGTAGTTGACAGCGATCTGCAAGCACAGCGACACAACGAGGCACAACAGTGCCAGCACCGGATCGAATTTGTCGACGAGCGAGGCCGCGCCGGTGCCAATCGCAACGGGGGCAACAGCGAGGGGGAGCGTGCGCAGTCGAGCGCCGGAGACCCAATCGGAGCGCGAGGCCTTCACGACCTTGCGGTTCTTGACTGACGTGGATTTCGGAGCCATGAAAGCGAGTCTACTGGTCGTGCTCACGCAGGATTTGAGCAATTGTGAGAAGGTCAACTTTGCCGTTGGTCAGCCGCGGCAACGCCGCAACATGATGGATGACGCGAGGGGCGGCAGCGCGGCCCAGCTCAGCGACGACGGCGTCATAGAGTTCGTCGTCCACCGCATCCCGATCGGATGAGGCCGGAATACCGGGAACGATCAACGCAGGTACTTGGCCCCACTCAGAGTTGGGGATGCTGATGGCAACGAGTGTGGAGCATCCGGGAACCGTGCGGGCGGCAGCCTCGACGGCATCCAGTGATATTTTGAGCCCACCCGAAATGAGGACGCGATCGAGGCGCCCCGTGATGGTGAGGATGCCAGAAAGGTCACCGGCATCACCCGTGCGATACCAGCGCGTGCCGCCTTCGGTCACAAAACGGTCGTCGGTCTGAGCATCATCGCCCACGTATCCGAGTGCGAGGGTGGGTCCGGTAATCCAGATCTCGTGCGTGCCAGGGTCGCCCACGCGAACCGTGACACCGTCGAGGGCCACGCCGTCATAGACACAGCCGCCGGCGGTCTCGCTGGATCCATAGGTCGCTATGACGTTCCAGCCGAGGGCGCGGGCACGCTGGGCCAACACGGGATCCAGCGCCTGGCCACCGATGAGGATGGCGTCGAGACGCCCGATGACAGACCGGGCCGTTTGCATGGTGGTCGAATCTTCCTCCTCGGCGTACTCCACCAGGCGCGCCAGTTGCACGGGGACGAGGGAGGTGTACCGCCGCGCATCCGTCATCTGCAGAACGTGCTCGGCGAACGACTGGGCATCGAAGTGCCCGGCCGGGAGAATGACAGGTTCGGTGTCGCTCATGATGGAGCGCACGAGAACAGAGATTCCCGCGATGTAGGTCAGCGGCAGGGCGAGGAGCCACTGGCCCGGCCCGCCGAGACGTTCGTGGGCGGCGACTCCGCTGGCCTGCAGAGCATCCGTGGTGAGGGCAACGCGCTTGGGCATTCCCGTCGATCCCGAGGTTTCAATAACAACACTGACGGATGCCGGCACCTCGGCCAGCAAAGCGAGCTCCTTGCTCGAGCCACCGCGCACCGCACGCAGGTCTTTGGGCAGCAGGGCTGGCCCGCCGGCGAGCGCGGACCGGAGGGCAACCATCACGGCGTCGACATCTGAAGCGTCAACCACGCGCAGTTCGTGCACGGCGCTTGTGTTCGGGCTCTGCACCTCGTTAGCGCTCGCGTCGCCTGCGGTTTTGTCGGCGGTTTCGTCGGCGGTGTTCGTCCCCACGACTAGTACTGCCAGGGGTAGGGGGACCAGTCGGGGTCGCGCTTCTCAAGGAACGAGTCGCGGCCCTCGACGGCTTCATCCGTTCCGTAGGCGAGGCGGGTCGCTTCGCCGGCGAAGACCTGCTGGCCGACCATGCCGTCATCGACGGCGTTGAAGGCGAACTTCAGCATGCGAATGGCGGTGGGTGACTTCGTCATGATGGTCTGGGCCCACTCCAGCGCGGAGGACTCGAGCTCGGCGTGAGGGACGACCTTGTTCACGGCACCCATCTCGTAGGCGCGGTCAGCGCTGTACTCCTCGGCGAGGAAGAAGACCTCGCGCGCAAACTTCTGACCGACCTGGCGGGCGAAGTACGCGCTGCCGTAACCGGCATCGAAGGAGCCGACATCGGCATCCGTCTGCTTGAAATGCGCATGCTCGCGGCTGGCAATGGTGAGGTCACACACGACATGCAGGGAGTGGCCGCCGCCGGCTGCCCATCCAGGAACCACGGCAATCACCACTTTGGGCATGAAGCGAATCATGCGCTGAACTTCAAGAATGTGCAGACGACCGGTCGACAGTGACCCGTCGGCATACTGGTAGCCATCGCGGCCACGGATGCGTTGGTCGCCGCCGCTGCAAAATGCCCAGCCGCCATCTTTGGGGCTCGGGCCGTTACCGGTCAAGAGCACCACGCCGACCTTCGAGTTCTGGCGCGCGTCATCGAGAGCACGGTACAACTCGTCGACCGTCTGAGGTCGGAACGCGTTGCGAACCTCGGGGCGGTTGAACGCGACCCGAGCAATCTGCCCCGAGGTATGCAGGTGATAGGTGATGTCCGTGAAGTCCTCAGACCCCGGTGCGACGACCCATTGAGTGGCGTCAAAAATTTCAGAAACAGGTGCGACCATGCCTCAAGCCTACGCACCATGGTCAAGAGTGAAATACTGTGCACATGCTTCCTCGTCTTGCTGAGATTTTGTCGACCACCCGCGTTGTCGCGTTGCCCCTGAATGCGCGCTTTCGCGGGCTCTGGGAGCGCGAGGCTGTGCTGTTCGAGGGACCGCAGGGGTGGACCGAATTCAGCCCCTTCACCGAGTACTACGACACGGAAGCCAGCATCTGGTTGGCGGCGGCCATCGACTTTGGATTCAACGAAACTCCCGCCCTTCACCGCACGCATGTCAGCGTGAACGCGACTGTTCCCGCTGTGGATGTCAGCGAGGTGTCACTCGTTCTTTCTGCCTTCAACGGATGTCGCACCGCCAAAGTAAAAGTCGCCGAAGCCGGTCAGACGCTTGCCGAAGATGTCGCGCGGGTGCGCGCCGTGCGCGAGGTTTTGGGTGTCGAGGGGCGCATCCGCATCGATGCCAACGGTGGCTGGAATGTGGATGAGGCCGAGCGCGCCGTACACGCCATGGCCGACTTCGACCTCGAGTATGTCGAGCAGCCGTGTGCCACCGTTGAGGAGCTGGCCGTACTTCGCAAGCGCATCAAGTACATGGGGATTCCCGTCGCTGCCGATGAGAGCGTGCGTCGTGCCGAAGACCCCCTGGCGGTTGCCCGGGCGGGGGCGGCAAACATCCTCGTTATCAAAGCCCAGCCTTTAGGCGGAATCCACCGCGCGCTCGACCTCGTAGCCGAGGCCGGCTTGCCTGTCGTCGTCTCGAGTGCTCTCGATACCAGCGTTGGTCTGTCGATGGGGCTGCACCTCGCGGGCGCCCTCACCGAGCTCACCTATGACTGCGGGCTGGGCACCGGTGCCCTGCTCTCCAACGACGTGACCGACAACCCCCTCGTGCCCGTAAACGGCATGATCGAGATTCGCCGGCCCGTCGTCTCCGAAGCCCTACTGAACAAGCACGCTGCCGAGACGGATCGCGCCAACTGGTGGCGCAACCGCCTGACCCGCGCCTACAAGGTTCTGGCGGCTGCCGAGCGCTAGTCGCCTTTGCTCTTGGAGCGGAACGTCGTTACCCGCCGAACCGCACCGAGCCGCTTACCGCTTCGTTCCCACCGCGATAGCCCCACGGCGAAGAGCAGTGCAAGTCCGTAGAACAGATCATTGACCCAGCTGGGCATTCCGGCAAGCTGTAGGCCCTTGATTCCTACCGCGAGAACGTACAGCGAGATGATGGTGCCCCAGACATTAAAGCGTCCGCCCTTGAACTGGGTGCTTCCCAGAAAAACCGCTGTGAGTGCGGGCAGAAGAAACGAGGGACCAACCGTTGGGTCACCGGCATTTAGTCGTGACGTCAGCAACAGCCCGGCGAGGCCAGCAATCGCTCCACCCGCGACGAGTGAGCCGATCTGCAGTCGGGCGACATTGACACCCGCGAGGCGCGCACTTTCAGGGTTGTAACCTGCGGCATACATGCGCCGGCCAACGGGGGTCCGCTCCATCACGAACCACGTCACGAGAGCGACGGCAATCAGAATGAAAACAGGAATTGTGATGCCGAAAATCGGCGTCGTCGCAATCTTCGTGAAGTCGGGTTGGTCGGTAGCGAAGAGAATTTGGTGGCTGTTGGAAACCCAAGACATTCCGGCGAGCAACACCGAACTCATTCCCAGGGTCGCAATGATGGGGTCTATTCGAACCCTGGTAATGAGAAGACCGATGATCAAGCCAATTGCCGCACCGATGATGATTACCAGTGGGAACTGGATGGCAATGGGTAACTTGGCGTTTGCCAGGAACACGGCCGACAAAATTGCTGCGAAACCTACTTGTGTCCCGATTGCCAGGTTGAGTGCTCCACAGACGAGCGGAATCAAAGCCGACAACGCCACAAGGCTGGTGAGAGACTCTGCGTCGAGAAGTGAACGCCACACGCCGATCTGGAGGAAGCGGTTGGGAATCCATAGCGAGAAGACCACGAGCACCGCGATAAGGATGTAGATCGCGCTTATGTTCGTGAACGAGAGTTTCTGGCGAAGCCCCCCGATCGTCGATGGTGTTGTCACGCCGTTCCTTCCATATCTTTTAGTCCATACCCAGAGAGCACCAGATGGTGTTCGGTGAGGCTCTCTCCTGAAAGTTCCTCGGCTTGCACGCCGTCTCTCAGCACAATGACGCGCTGACACAATCTCAGCAACTCCTTCGCGTCGGAGCTGCAGACGAGTACTGCCGCTCCCGCCGCCGCGGCCGCTTCAACGGCTTCGTAAATCGCCGCCTTGGCTCCGATGTCGACACCCTGAGTAGGTTCCTCCAGTAAAAGAACTGACGGCTTATTGCGCAACCACTTGGCAAACATGATCTTCTGCTGGTTTCCGCCGCTGAACGCACCGAACCTCTGCTCGCGGCGCGGGGGGCGAACCTGAAACTCGTCAATGAGTCGAGATGCTTCCTCCCGCTCCTGAGCGGCGTTAATTGATCCCGTGCGGGTGCGAAGAGAACGAAGTTCAGGGAGGGTCATATTCTCGCGCGCCGTGAACTCTCGCACTGAACCGAGGCGAACCCGGTCGGCAGGAACATAGGCCATTCCACGCCGGATACTTTCCTCTGGAAAGCGGTGGTCGTAGGGTCTACCGACCAGTTCAAAAGCGTCTGCCAGCGAGGGCGTTGCTCCGAACAGCAATGTCGGAAGTGCCTCGCGGCCGGAGCCCAGAACGCCGGCAATTCCGACAATTTCACCGGCGCGAAGGGTCAGATCTAAGTGTTCAATTCCTCCGCCGCGCAAGCCCGTGACGGCCAACATTGGCGCGCCGGCGGAGACGGTTCGCTCCGCGACAGCGCGTTCTGTCTCCGAAGATCCCGTGATGAGTTCCACGAGGCGACCGTGGTCCAAGGATGCCGTTGGTTCATCGGCAACCTTCACACCGTCTCTCAAGACGGCGACGCGGTCGGCAAGTTCAAGCACTTCATCGAGCCGGTGAGAAATGAAGATGACCCCGGCGCCGTCGGCAGCAAGCTGACGGACGGCCTGAAAAAGAGCATCGACCTCAGACTTGTGGAGGGATTCGGTTGGCTCGTCGAGCACGATGACGTTTCGGGGATGTTCCCATCCGTCCAACGCGCGTGCGATTGCGACGATGGCACGTTGCCCTGGGCTCAATCGTTTGACGGGGATGTCAACATTGAAGACGTTGCCGAAGCGGCCGATGAGCTCGCGCGCACGCGCTCGCTCAGCAGCGACGTCATTGGGAGCGAGCGTGCCCTTGGCGAGGTAGAGATTCTCGAGAGCAGTGAGTTCGGGGATAAGCGCGAGATCCTGATGGATGAAGTGCATTTCCGTAACCTCTTCGCCATGTTCAGCGGACGAAGAGAGGGTCACCTGGCCGGCATCTTTTAAATAGACACCGGCCAGGATCTTGACCAACGTTGACTTCCCGGATCCGTTGTGGCCGATGACAGCGAGAATTTCGCCGCTGTCGACCGACAACGAAACCTTATCGAGAGCAGTGAGACCGGGAAAGGTCTTCACCACAGAATCGATGCGAAGCAACGTGCTCATGAATTACCCTGCGACGTGCCAGAGGGCAGCGAACTGCTTCTGCATGTCAGGAATCGCGGCGTAACCCATGGGGTAGTCGCCAGCGTTGTCCTTTGTGAGCAATGTTGCGAGCGTGTAAGCGCGCGTTTGCGAATCGGGCCATGCGTACGTGTCGCCCAGAATTTCCCGGAACAACTGGTCCGTCACGGTCCACATCATGAGGTTGAAGTCAATCGGCAACGCTGCGTCTTGTGATCCGTCGGCAACCTGTTGCACGTTTGGCGGAATCGACCAGGTGCCAAGCCCCTTGACCGTGATGCCAGCCAGCTCAAGCTTGGCCGGAAGACCGACCGTACCCTCATCAGCGATGGCAACGTAATATCCGGTCTCGGGGTGAGCTTGGAGGTCACTCACGACCAGGTCAGCAGCCGTCGAGCCGAGGGTTGCAATGGGGATGTCAACAACGCGAACGTTGCAGGAAGGGCACAAGGCCGTCATCTCCGTCTTGTAGCCATCGACTTGGAACTGGGCGAATGGAAACTCCGGCACCGTGTACAAAGCGAAGTCGTTGACCTTACCCTCGGTGCGCACAATCGCGGCAGCGGCGAGTGCCTGCCCCTCAGACGTCATCCAGTCGGGGCCGTTGAACGCTTCAGGCATTCCATTTTCAACGGTATCCATGACGGATGCGCTGGCGACGGGAACTCCCTTGTCTTTCAACTGCTGAAGTTGCGGCTTGAAGAAAATGGGGTCGAGGGTGACGTTAATAACGCCGTCGTAGTTACTCTCGACAACTGAGTTCATAGCCGTATTGATGCTCTGCGCGTCGCTTCCGGTCGGGACTCGATCGAGAGTAACGCCCGTCATTTTGACAATGGGCTGCAGGATGTCCCACATGACTGCGGCTACAGGGGTTCCGACATCAAGAAAAGCGATTCGAGTGCCGGCCGGAACGGCCTTCGACAATGGCGTATCGATGAGGAGCTTCTTCTCGCCTGTGGCGAGCCACGGGGCGAGAAACGCCTGAGCAGCGACGAGGTCGGGGCCCGTCGCAGTTTCGGATGGAGCGGGAGTGGAAGCTGTACAGCCCGAGAGAACGAGTACAGCGGTGCCGAGCAAAGCAGTCAGGCCAATAGCTGACCGGACCTTTCGGTGATGCATCATTGCATGCCTCCTTGCAGATGTGGACGTTCGTGCCCACGCGAGGTACGCGTCATTGCGTAACTAACTCTGAGTATAGTGATGCGAACTAAAACTGCAAGAGCAAAATACTTACGTGATTTGGGCGCAATGAAATTCGCTTCCGAGCGCCGGAAATTGGCCGGTTTGGTTAGAGCCCGGTCTGCTTAGAGCCCAGAGTAGGCGTGCAGTCCCTTGAAGAAAATGTTCACGATCGTGAAGTTGAACATGACGGCGGCGAAGCCGACCATGGCCAACCATGCCGAACGCGTTCCGCGCCATCCGCGCGTTGAGCGGGCGTGAATGTAACCCGCATAGATGGTCCAGATGATGAAGGTCCAGACCTCTTTGGTGTCCCAGCCCCAGTAACGGCCCCAGGCCTTCTCGGCCCAGACGGCACCCGCGATGAGCGTGAAAGTCCAGAAGATGAAACCAATGATGATGAGGCGGTACGCGTAGTTCTCGAGCTGAATCGAGTCGGGCAAGCGCTTGAGAAACTCGAGGCGCGAGCGGCGGACGGGCTTCGCGGCAACGGCGGTTCCCTTTACGACGGGTGAACCGGCGGAGGTTGAAGCAGAAGAAGAAACGGCAACAAGGGCCGCGGCATTCGTGGTCTCGCGCTTGTGCTGTAGAAGCTGCGAAAGGGAAAGCGCGAAGCCCAGGGCGAAGAAGCCCGTTCCGAGTGATGCCACGAAGACGTGGATAACCAACCAGTAGGACTGCAGTGCGGGAGGAAGGGGAACAACCTCAACGTAGTAGCGCGTGCTCGCGAGACCGAGGAACAGCAGCGCAAAGCCGGTGACAAAGGTGCCGATGAAGCGCAGATCCCACTTGATGTTGACAGCGAGGAACACGCCCACAATGATGAGCGTTCCCGTCATGGCGAATTCGTACATGTTGGCCCACGGCACGCGCGAGGCCGCGAAGCCGCGCATCAGGGTTGCCGCAAGCTGCAGGAGGAAGGCCAAGACCGTCAGCGCCATTGCGATCCTCGGCAACTTGGATGCCTTCACCACGACATCATCGCCGGCGCCGCGCGCCAGATCGATGGTGAAGAGAATAAACGCGATGGCATAAACCGCCATCGACGAGTAGAGGGACAATACGGAGTACTGCGAGAGAACGTCGGTCACGAGGTCAATCCTAGGTTGGTTGCGAGAGCAGTATCGAGTGCCGTGACGGCAGTATCGAGGGTGGGGTCATCGCCACGGGCCAGTCCGGCCGTTTCAATGTGAATCTGGCCGCTGGGCAACGTACTGACGGCAACCCACAGGCGACGGCGCGGAATGAAGAGCGAGATGAGCAATCCGGCCAGTGCGAGCAGTGCGAACACGAGCACGCCGCCCTGCGTCGGGTCCCGATGGATGTCCAAGGATGCGAACCGTTTGACCCCGTCAAAGGTAACCGAGCCCAATCCATTGGGTAGATCCGCCGTTTCGCCGGGTTTCAGCTCGAGGGACTTCACGCCCGTCTTTCCTCCGGTGAGCTGCGTCAGGTTCTTGGTGTCGAGGGCGTAGACCGAACGAGCAACGCCGGCGTTCAGGCCGAGGTCGCCGGCGTAGACGTTGAACGTCACCTCTGGGTCGACCAGGTCGGGATACATCGAGAAGAAGGCACCGCTGTGGCCCTTACTCACGGTGGGGTAGAAGAATCCGATCATTCCCAACTGCTGGGAAAGGCCATCCGGTAATTTAATGACACCCACGGATGTGAGGTTCTTATCCTGAGGCAAGAACGGCGTGGAGTCGGTGAAGATGACCTCGCCCGCGGGGTTGCGCACGGTGATGGTGGGGGCGTAGCCGTTACCCAGCAGGTACACGTCGGTATCGGCGATCCGCAGGGGTTCGTTGACCTTGATGGTCTGCGCCTCGGGGGTGCCCCCGCGCAGCTGGGTCGTCACGCTGGCGGTGTAATCGGTGGGCTGGCCGATGGCGTTGGGGTTCGCCTGCTCGTAGACGACCTTGAAGGAGTCCAAGGCAATCGAGTAGGGCGGCAGGGTCGAGGGGTTGAAGAAACGACCCGGGTTGAACGAGTCATAGGCCAACAACGAGTTCGTGAAGCCTTGACCCTCGACGACGACGCGCTGGCCGGCGAAACCGAAGCCCCCGCCAAAACCGACGGTGAGCAAGACGCCCACGAGCGCGAAGTGGAAGATGAGGTTTCCCGTTTCGCGGGCGTACCCGCGCTCGGCCGAAATGGTCAGCGTCGTCCCGCGATCGTAGCGACGGACTCGGTAGCGTAAGCCACGCACAATCTTGTGGGCTGCCTCAATGGCCGCCTCGGCGGTAACGCCTGACGCATCGCGAGTGACATGCGCGGGAAGGCGGGCAAGGTTGGCCGGCGTCTTGGGAGGGTCGGCGCGCAGAGCCTCAATGTGGTGCTTGGTCCGCGGAATCACACACCCGATCAGGGAGATGAACAGCAGCAGGTAAATGCTGGAGAACCAGGCCGAGGTGTACACATCGAACATCTGGAATCCGTCGAGAATGGGAGCGCTCTTGGGATTGTTGACGAAGTACTGCGTGACACCGTTGGGGTCCGAGCTGCGCTGGGGAACGATTGATCCCGGAACAGCCGCGATGGCCAGCAGCAACAGCAGCAGCAACGCCGTGCGCATGCTCGTCAGTTGACGCCAGAACCAGCGCAACCATTCGCGCGGGCTCAGTGCCGGACTCGTTGCCGACGCCTTGGCGGGCGCGGGGCTGTCAATGTGATCAGATGGTCGGGACAAAGCCTGAAATCACCGCCTGTAGTTGATAAATCCATTGGGTCCAGAGACCCGAAACCATGAGCACCCCGATAACGACCAGCATGACGCCTCCGGTGATATTGATGGCCCGGATGTGGCGGCGCAAGAATGCCACCGACCCCGTCACCCACGTGAGGCCCAGAGCCACGAGCAGGAAGGGAATACCGAGGCCCAAGCAATAGGCCAGCCCCAGAATAGCCCCGCGCCACGGCGATGCCGAGTCGAGGCTGAGCGACAAAATGGCCGAAAGCGTCGGGCCCATGCAGGGGGTCCAACCGATGCCGAACACGATGCCGAGGAGCGGTGCGCCCACGAGGCCGGTCGCCGGAGAAATCGCGAGTTTGGCGGTGCGCTGCATGAAGCCGAACTGGCCGACAAACACGAGGCCCATCAAAATAACGATGACGCCCAGGATGCGCGTGATCAGCCCCTGCCACTGCACCAGCCACGAACCCAACGCACCAAAGGCGGCGCCGTAGGCCACGAAGACCAGCGAGAAGCCAAGGATGAAGAGGAAGACACCCAGCAGGAGCCGGCCCACGTCGCGGCGGCGGCGCTTGACCCGATCATTGGCCCCGTTGGGCACGGAGGCTATCCCGCCGACGTAGGCCAAGTATCCGGGAACCAGGGGAAGCACGCAGGGCGACGCGAACGAAACGAGGCCGGCGAGAAGAGCTAAGGGAAGAGCGGCAATGAGTTGGCCGCTGAACACAATCTGGCCGATATCGCCCACGTTAATTGGCGCCTTCGGCGGAGAGATCCGTGACGAGTGTTTGCAAGATGGACGGGTCGGCGAGTTGTCCGAGGATGCGGGCGGCGACGCGTCCTTGACGGTCCAGCACCAGCGTGGTGGGAACCGCGTTGGGGGGAACGTTGGAGGCGAAGGAGAGCTGAGCCTGGCCGTCGAGGTCCACGATGCTGGGGTAGGTCACGCCAAACGTCTTGTCGAACGTGACCACCGTGGCGGGCTGGTCGCGCACGTTCACGCCCATGAAGTTGGTGCCGCTGGCCTTGGTGGCTTGAAAGACCTTCTCAAGCGAGGGTGCCTCGGCGCGGCAGGGCGCGCAGCCGGCATACCAAAAGTTGACGACCAAGACGTTGCCGAGGTAGTCGGTCGACGCCAGCGTTGTTCCCGTCTCCGACGTGCCGGAGAACGTGATGGGCTCCGTGCGGTTTTCGGGAACAATTTCGGTGACCGTTCCGTCGCCCGCGATGTAGTTCTTTCCGCTGCCGGCACGGTACTGCTCGGCCAGGGGGTCGCTCGAACATCCGGTTATTCCCACAAGAAGAACAAGGCCGAGGCCTAGGGTCGCGAGGATGCCCGTCTTGCGCGACCGAGATGCCGCGGGTGTCTTCACTGCGCTGACGTCGCGGCTCATACGGCCCCCACATCAAGTGCGTTGGCGGAAAGCGGCTCGGCGGGATCGACGTAGCCGACTTCCACGAAACCAAGCTGCGGGCGAGCGGGATCCATCAGCTCGAGCGTGGTGATGCTGGAAAGCGCGCAACGCCGCGAACGCGGGTCGTGAAAAAATCGTTCGTTGCTGACGTCGCGGTGCACCATCCAGATGGGGAGTTGGTGGCTGACGATCACAATGTCGCCCTCGATGCCGTCGGTATCGGCGTGCACCATGGCATCCGTCATTGCGGCGCGCATACGGCTCGCGATGCTGCGATAGGGCTCGCCCCAGCTGGGCCGGAAGGGGTTAATCAGGTAACGCCAGTTGGCCGGTTTCTTCAGGGCGGAATCAGGACCCCGGAGCCGCTTGCCCTCAAAGGCGTTGCGGGGCTCAATCACGCGCTCATCGAGAGTAATCGGCAACCCTAAAGCGGAGGCGATAGGAGCAGCGGATTCTTGGGTGCGCTGCAAAGGCGACGCAATAAGACGCGAAATAACGCGGTCGCGCGCGGCGAGATCATCAGCGGCAAGCGCCGCCATCTGCTGGCCCAGCTCCGAAAGCCGGTAGGCCGGAAGTCGCCCGTAAAGCACGCGGTCGGGGTTAAATACCTCGCCGTGACG
>CANEXL010000032.1 GCA_947443745.1 Microbacteriaceae bacterium
AAATCAAAAAACCAAGGAAATTCAAGAGCTCATTCCGGGACTACAGATTGTCGCTGGGGACTTGACCGACTTCAGCTCCCTCGAAGCGGCGTTGGACACCGCTCAGCCTGATGAGGTTTACAACCTCGGAGCCATGTCATTCGTGGCCCAGTCGTGGGAAAAGGCAAGCCTCACCACCGACGTGACGGCAAAAGGCGTCTTGAACTTGCTCGAAGCAACACGCCTTTATGCGGGATCCGATATCGAACGGGTTCGCTTCTACCAAGCGTCCAGCTCAGAAATGTTCGGTGCTGCCGTCTCCAGTCCTCAGGATGAAACCACAGCCTTTTGGCCGCGGTCCCCTTACGGTGTTGCAAAAGTCTTCGGCCATCACATGACAATCAACTATCGCGAGTCCTATGGCATGCATGCCTCCAGCGGCATTCTCTTCAATCACGAATCCCCTCGCCGCGGTGAATCTTTTGTGACGCGCAAAATTTCCCAAGCCGTCGCAAGAATTTCCCTTGGGCTTCAGGAAGATCTAACCCTCGGTAACCTTGAAACAAGGCGCGACTGGGGCTATGCAGTTGACTATGTAGACGCGATGTGGCGCATGGTTCAAGAAGAACAGGCAACGGACTACGTCATCGCCACGGGAGAAGTTCATTCCCTTAGGGACTTTGTAACAGTCGCATTTGCCTCGGTCGGAGTAAATGACTGGCAACCCCTCGTCCGTCAAGATCCAAGATTTATGCGTCCGGCTGACATCCAGGTTCTCGTTGGCAACCCCACAAAAGCAAACGAACGCCTGAACTGGACACCCAGCGTCAATTTTGAGGAACTCGTAGAACTCATGGTCGCCGCTGATTTGGAGAGCCAAAAACTAGCGCTGAGCCCCTAACTCCGGGCATCGGCCTCGATTACCGTCCAAAATATGCTACCCGTAATGCTGTTGGCACGCGCCTGCCCGCGGCTCTTAAGAGCTTCGTATTCTTGAGAGTGCGAGCGGTAGTACGCAACTTTTCTGGCCAAGTCTCGCTTATTTCTAAAATAAACAAACGAATCTTCCGGGATGATGATCGAGCTCAGACGCTTCTCATCAGAAAAAAGCACCGTCCCGAATAAGGGGGCCTCTAAAACTCTCGTCTTCACATGTTTGGAAGGCATCCCGTGGTTTCGACTCAGGTTGATGGTTCCCCAGGAGTGACCAATTGCGGCGGAGTACTCCTCGTAGGTCGGTCGATCGGCTCGTCCTACACGATGAGGATTTACCTCGATATCGATGCCAAAATCTGAGAATTTTTTGAGCTGTTTGATGCGATCTGGATAAAGGCTCCCGACGAACGTTAACTGGGTCGCTTCAAGAGGGACGGCCTTCCACGCCGCACTCCGTTTGAGGACAGCGAGTGTCTTTTTCGACGTCGGGAGAACGCCCGGTCCCGTCTTGCGAAGGACGTGTCTGATCTCACGAGGGAAACGATCGATGGCGTGAACCGACGTCTGAGGGTAGAGGCGTGCGATATTTTCGGCCTTGAAAATATGCCACCAATACACAGAGTCATACATGAGGAAAATTAATTGCCCATCCCAGAATTTACCCAGTGCCGCGGCGAAGGCAGTGAGGGCAAATGGGTCCCCATTAGGGTCCTCTTCCCCCTGAAAAAGTACATGGCTAGGCTTCGACTCCCGAATGACGTCTAGCACCTTCTTTTGCCACTCAACATCACCAGGCTCAATCTCATGGAGAACAACATTGCCTGAGCCGTATCTTTCGACGGCAGACTGCCAAATCTCAAAGAAGTAATTCCCGGCCGCGGGCTTCCACGTGCCCAGTGAACTATGCCAACTCTGGGGATTAACGATAAGCAGACGTTCAATCTCAGCTGATTGGCGGCGAGGAAGCGTTTTTGCAAACTCGACTTCGGCTTTCGAGACAGGGTAAAGAAGATTGTAAATTACCCGAAATAAAGAAAATGCTCCCGGAACCTTGGCAATCGCACCCATGTTGTGATTTGTCCACGCGCCGACCCGTTGCACCATCCCGGGGAGGCGACTCGTCGTGGGGCTTTCTTTACTCACTCTGTAACCTCTAACGTGCTGGGAAGAAGAATGCTCGAGGAGAACTCTTGCGCTGGGAAAGGGGGTGAAAAGACATTGCGTCCAGTCGCGGTCGGCCGGATGACATTCCGTCGGACGATATAGTACGGATCGAAATCAACGGAGGAAAGCCCCATCAAACCGAACACAGTCTCTGTAAAGAATAGCCGAGTTACGTCGTCGATAATCGAGGACCAGTTCGCCTCGTTCCTGCGCGCTTTGAGGATGTCCGAAGGCACCGGAAAACCTCGAGAGGGACTGCTCTTTATCTTCGAGAATCACAGGCTGTGATAGCGTTTCGAATCGTGAAAGCCCTCTTCTTTTCCCCGTTTGCCAACATCTGGGAACATACGTTTCCCGAAAGCCTCATTGCGGAGGGACTAAAGACCAAAGACGTTGAAATCGTCACCGTTCGGTGTGATGGACTCTTTCAAGAGTTCTGCGTAGCGATGTCTGCGTCAGGGCTGACACCTGCCGATAGTTCCCGTAATCGTAAGCAAGTCTGTGTCGCATGCCGTAAGCGACGCGATTTCACCGATCGCACGTTTGGTTTTAACTCAATCCAACTCGAAACGTTCGTCGAGAACGGCGATCGAGTCGAAGTTGAAGCACTCCTTGGAACGGCCACGCTCGATAATTGGATGCTCCTCCGTCTTCGTGACGTACCTATCGGCCGCTACGCCGCATACGAATTTCTTTTGAATCACAAAATCTTGGGAACGGATATTTCTCCGTCCCTCTTCCCCGTCTACCTGGCTCAACTCCGCAACAGCTGCCTGACGTTGCTCGCTGCCCATCGAATTCTTGATCGCGAAAAACCTGACGCTGTCATCACCTACAACCGCCTTTATGGAGTCAATCACGCATTCCTTGCGGTTGCCGAGCAGCGTCAAATTCCCACGTATTCTCTCCAAGGTGGAGCCCACACCATTCACCGCGGCGAGACTGTCAGCATGTACCGTGACAGCCAAACCCAGTACCAAGTGCTCGAAAAACCTGAGTGGCAGCGCTATAAAGAGCGTCCCATTGACGCGGATGACGTCAACCTTGTGTCGACTCACTTTCTAGGCCTCATGGAGGCCAGTAGTGCATTTGCGTATTCCAGCGCCTTCGAAGCGAGCGATCCCGGCGAGCTTCGCGCGAAACTAGGAGTCCCCGAGAGTTCAAGCGTGTTGCTCATTCCCATGTCTAGCGAGGACGAGCTCAACGCCGCAGAGCTGGCCGACCTTCTCCCCGATCGATCGCACCGCCCCAATCTTTTTGAGGATCAATTCACGTGGATTGAATTCCTGTTCCGCTACGCTGCTGGCCAACCAAATCTGACCTTCATCTTGCGATTGCACCCCCGAATGTTCCCCAACAAGCGAGAGAGCGTTGTTGCCCCTGTGGTGGAAAAGGTCAACCGTCTCATCGCAACCGCCCCGTCAAACGTGATCGTGAATCTTCCGTCCGATAACGTCAGCCTTTATGACCTCATGCAAATTACCGATGTGCTGCTGGGATACCGGTCCTCGGTTGGAGCAGAATTTGCCGCCTTTGGAACCCCCGTGGTCGCCCCAACCAATCGTGATTTTTTCACCTATCCAGACGAAATTAACCGAATTGGCTCAACGGAAGCCGGCTATATTCTCGAAATCGAAAGGGCCATCTCCGACGGTTGGTCCCTAGAAAATATGCGAATGGCGTTTCGCTGGTTTTCATTTTTGTTTACCCGAATGTCGATCGACTTCAGAGAATCAGTCAGCGCAAAACCCATCGCAATTCGACCCAAAAAACCAGGACTCCGCCTGTGGCTTTGGCGAAAATTCGTTTTCGTGTTCATCCAATTTGGGCCGCTCATTCGAGAACGCTTGGCTCTCCGAAATCGAGCAACTTCGCAGCTTGGAAAAGACATTTCCTTCGATGTCATTTCTCACCAACGAGGAAGCGTTGCAGAGTCCCCGTTATGGCCAACGTCAAACAACACTCTTGCTCACGAGACCGCAGCTTTAGACGACCAGCTTCGCCTGCTTACGGAAACCATGTGGAAGAACGTCGCTGAGCCCAATTCCTTGGCGGGCCGAATCGCAAGCTACCTGAGCGCCCGATAGCGCTTTCTTATCCCCAGCGCCGAGGAAATTGCGACCCCACGAGCCACACCGTAGGGCGTTTCTGCGAAAACAGTTTTTCCTACCCACCTGTCGACGCTCTCATCAAGGATGGGAACGATTCCCTCTGTAAGAGACTCTAGAGTTCCTTCAAATTGGGGAATCTCATTCCACGGAGCTTTCATGACGGTGTGGGTGCCCTCATCGAAGCCAGTGTAGGTCACGAGATTCGCATTCGGCGAAAGGACAAAGGACCCTCTCGACCACATACTGGAAATCCACCGGTACGCCCACGATGAGATTCGCCCCGCCTCGGCATCCATAAAGTTCTGCTTCCAGCGCATGGCACCCGCTCTGCTGCCGACGATTTTCACGAGGTCGGCAATGCTCGCGTTGAGGCCCCAGTCGAGCGTGCCATCGAATTGGCTCCAGGCCCGATCCCAGGTGGCCCACGCAAAAGACTCCGGATAACGGGACAGCCTGCTCCCGCGACCTGGATTTGCCATGACGGAATCTGGAACCAAGTTGTACCCAGAGATGTGTTCAATTTTGCGCTCACCTTGATGGCGCTCAAGCATTGCCTCAGCATAGGGAACCCAGAATGGACCTGGTGACGTGTCGTCTTCAAGAACAATGGCACGTCCATATTTGGAAACTGCATGAGTCACGGCGTCGGTTACGGCCGCTTGGAGACCCATATTCGTTTCACGAAAACGTGTCTCAACCTTGTCGGTCCAGTCGATGCTCTCGACCAGCGCTTGGACGGCAAGGACTTTTGCGTTGTCGCCCGGTTTGTTTATTTTGGGGCCATCAACGGCAAAAATGATATTTTCCGCACGCTGTTCCCGGAGCCGTTCGAGAAGGCCACGCATCTTTTCGGGACGGTTATAGGCAATCAGAACGAGCGGAGTGGTTTGCATTTCGTGGAATCCCGACTGGCTAGACTTGCGTGGCATGGGTATGGCCTCATTCAGAAGGCCGATCACCTACCCTCCAAGAATAAAGGACAGAAGAGTTTGGATGCGCCCATGAGCTCTCCTCCCGTGGCAATGCGCCACGTCTATTGCACCTATTTTGACAGTGGCTACTTGGCACGGGGGCTCGCGCTAATCGAGTCGCTACGAGCCCACGGAGATTTCTCCGATGTCGTCGTCCTTGCACTGGATGAGGAGGTGAAGGCATTTTTTGATGCCGAAGGAATTCCCGGAGTTCGAGCCATCGATGTGGGCGAACTTGAGCGCTCCACACCGAGACTTCTTGATCTGAAATCCTCGCGGTCGCGCATGGAGTACTACTTCACCTGTACGCCTCTGCTCATCCGCCACACGATGGATGTCTATGCCACACCCGGTAGCGTCACGATTTATGTCGATGCAGATCTCTTCTTCTTTGACTCTCCTGCCTCCGTCGTCGAGGCTTTGGGTGAAGGTTCCGTCGGCATCATCGAACACCGCTATCCGCAGCGCGTGGCCAAGAAACTTTCCAAGTATGGGCGTTTTAACGTGGGATGGGTTGCGTTTCGTGATTCGTCTGAGGGACGGGCTGTCCTGAATTGGTATGCCGACCGCACGATGGAGTGGTGCTCCGACATCCCAGAAGACGGAAAATATGCGGACCAAGGGTATCTCGACTCTTTTCCAGACTTTCCCGGAGTCGTCATCTTGCACCAGCCCGGCTTCAACCTTGCTCCATGGAATACTGCGCGGCACAAAGTCACCCTGGCCATTTCAGGAGACGTCCAGGTCGATGCCGTTCCCCTCGTCTTTTTCCATTTTCATGGTGTCCGAAAAGTTCGGTCATGGTTCACGACAAGCCAACTTATCTATGGTTCCTCGCTGACCAAGGTCTTAAAGGCGAACGTTTATCAAATCTACGTCAATGCCTTGGCTCGAATGGAGCGTGACGTTGCCAAAAAAATGACGGCTCCACTCCTGGTGAAAAAACGAGGGGCGGGAATCGTCGGCATTGTCAGCCGTGGAAGAAAAGCTGTCTTTGACCGCGCCACAATTATGACGGGCAATGCGCTGAAAGAACGGCGTTAGATTTCCGCATCAAATGACATCAAGCGTACATACTCCGCGACCATGGGTACGGTCTTTCGAAGGTGAGCGAACTTGCCCGAGGCGGTAACGCGGCCGTCTTCCAGAAGAAACACGACGTCTGAATGTTGGACTGTGGACAAGCGGTGCGCAATGATGATGACCGTGACATCGCGCCCCAGTTTCGTCAGGCTTTGAGAAATTAAGGCTTCCGAGCCAGCATCGAGGGCGCTCGTCGCCTCGTCAAGGACAATCACGCGCGGCTTTCCATAGAAGGCTCGGGCGAGTCCCAGCCGTTGAATTTGCCCTCCGCTCAGAGCATCTGCTTGGCTTCCCACGGAGGAGTGAATTCCCTCTGGAAGTCCCGCAACAAATTCGTGGAGGTTTGCCGCCGTGAGCGCAGCCAGTACAGCCTCTTCGTCGATTTCTGTCGCATCAACCCCGAGCGCCACATTTTCAGCGATTGATCCAGAGACAATTCCGGGGTTTTGCGGAACATAGGAAATAGTTCCCGGACGGCTGTCCAGAGTTTCCCCAGGAGCGCGGCCGCCGATAACAACAGAACCATCCGTCGGTTCCACAAGTCCAAGAATGAGGTCAACCAACGTTGTCTTTCCCGCACCTGAGGGGCCGATAAAGGCCACGTGTTGTCCCTGCGTGATGGTCAGAGTAACGTCGTTCAGTGCGGGAGTGCTCGCTCCGGGATAGGTGAAGCTCACTCCCTCGAGAACGACATCCAACGCTCGCCTAGGATCATCCGCGGGAAGCTCTTCGGAATCAGAATTCTCACGCGAACGTGAATCTAAGCGCTCCTGGTTTCTCAGGAATGCATTATTCAAAAAGTCATGGGCGACTCGTGCTTGTTCGGCTTGGTTCTTGACGTTTGCTACGGCGCCCTGGAGAGGCAACAGGGACGCCATGATGCGAACTCCCCCGGTGAGAAAGACGCCCACAACGACGAGGCCCGAAGCGAGCTGGCCGGTGAAGAATTGAAAACCGACAAAAATAACGACACCTAACATGAGCGCTGTCTCGACCACATAGCGGGGCATGCCGCCCAGAAAAGTCATGGTCGCGCCGCCTCTTGCGAGGCGCGCCCGAGCCGAACCAAACTTTTCAATGAAGAACTCTTGTTTTCTAAAAATGGCCACTTCACGGTAGGCGCCCAAAAGATCGTCAATGGAGACCATGCTGTCCATGCTGCCTGCCGCGGCATCATTTCCTGCTTTTTTCAGCGAACGAGAAATCACGAGCTGGATGACGATGATGATGAGCCCAAAGTACACGAAGACAAAGACGGTCGCCACGGGGTCGACTAAGACGAAGGTAGTTGCGATGAGCACGAGCAAAATACCCTCGGTAATGAAGGTCGCAAGACTCACGAGAAGACCGGAGAAGGCAAGGGAAACCGACCCCATGACACCCCAGAGAATTTCACCTTTCGAGCGCGCCTGAACCGTGTCGAGGCTGCCGGTGAAGAGATAGCGTGCGATGGCAACGGCCTTTTCGCTCTCAATTCGTGCTAAGAATCCAGTGATGGCCTTGCTCAGAGTGACGGCAATCGCCGCTTTGACAGCAAAAACCGCGAGAACGACCAGCACCAAAATAACAAGGGTTTCCTGAGACACGTGAGGCAACGTGAACCCAAAAACGACCAACGGGGAACTTGAGGACAGCGACGTCGCTGCTAGCCCTGCGAGCACGCCGATTAGGGCGATTCCCACTACGTCTAGAAGCCCCGAAAGGGATCGAAAGAAAACGAGCACAAAGTACGTGACCCGCTCCCTCGTGGTCATGAGTCCGAGGGAAGCTTTGATCGCATCAAGCATTTAGAGAAACCGTTTCTTGGGGGAATTAACCGGCAACAACTTTGTCGATCCAGTGATCGCCCTCGGCATTGAGCGCCTCAATGTCGGCATCGACCATGATTCGGGCAAGTTGGGGTGTGAAGACTTTAGGAACCCAGCCCAGCTTGTCGGCCGCACGGGAGGCGTCACCAACGAGAGCATCGACCTCCGTTGGGCGAAGGTATCGTTCATCAAACTGAACGTACTTCTCCCAATCAAGGCCGGCATGTTCAAAGGACAGCTGAAGGAAATCCCGAACGGTGTAGTCCTTACCCGTCGCCACGACGAAATCGTCTGGCTCATCCGCCTGCAACATTCTCCACATGCCCTCGACATACTCGGGTGCGTAACCCCAGTCGCGAACCGAATCGAGATTACCCATGAAGAGGGTGTCCTGAGTCCCGGCTTTGATTCTCGCAACCGCTCTGGTGATTTTTCGGGTGACGAATGTCTCCCCGCGGCGAGGAGATTCGTGGTTGAACAGAATTCCGTTGACGGCAAACATTCCGTAGCCCTCGCGATAATTGCGAGTGACCCAGTAGGAATAGAGTTTTGCGGCCCCGTAAGGCGAACGTGGGTAGAACACAGTGTCCTCGTTCTGAGGCGGAGGGGTAGCTCCGAACATTTCTGAGCTCGATGCTTGGTAGAAACGACAGTCGAGTCCAATCATGCGGATGGCTTCGAGGAGTCGGATTGATCCAAGGCCCGTGCTGTTACCGGTGTACTCAGGTTCGTCGAAGCTCACGCGAACATGCGACTGAGCAGCAAGGTTGTAGACCTCGTGGGGTTGAACGGTGTTCAAAAGTGTGACGAGGCGCGAGCCATCACTCAGATCACCGTAGTGAAGAAACAATTTGGTGCCGGCAATGTGAGGGTCGTTGTAAAGGTGGTCAATGCGCGAAGTGTTGAACGTCGACGCACGTCGGATTACACCATGAACCTCATAGCCTTTGGCAAGGAGAAGCTCCGCTAGATAGCTACCATCTTGACCGGTAATACCGGTAATAAGTGCCCGTTTGGGTGACGTTTCTTGCATCGATTCTCTCCTTGACAAACTTCGGTCGCACCATGATTTACGTGACGTAAAACCCTCAGCACAAACTCTGCCAAGACTATCGCAGGAAGGACCGTGCCCTCCTGCTCACGCTCCGCGCCGCCGCGGAAGAAGCCCAGCGCACAGGCAGGACCCACGCGAAACTGACGGGGCGAAGCCATGGGTTGAGATACCGAGCCTTAACCATTTCCGACTCCTTGCTGGAGTTCGTTCGGCTCGCCACCGTCAAAGAATCTGGATGCCAACGGAAGGCCGATACAGGAATTGTGGTGAAGACGAATCGCCCTCGCGAGCGGAGGCGAAGAAAAAGATCGAGGTCCATTGCATATTTCAAAGACGTGTCGAACAACTTGACGGCCTCGAGATCGTCCAGACGAATCATGGAACCCGGGTGCGGTATCAAGTCTGGACCCCAGGAGAGGATGACTTGCGCCAATTTTCCTGCACGGCTTCGCCCCAGAATATTTCCTCGGGCGTCGATGTAATCACAGCCTCCATAGGCGAGCACGGCATCAGAGTTGTTTTCCAGTAAGCCTTTCAACATTGCCAGGCCACCGGGGCGAAAGAGATCGTCATCGCCGATCCACGCATAGAATTTTTCGCCAGACCGAGCAGAAATTCCAACGTTTATTGCCTCAGAGATGCCCGTGCCTGGATCATCGACGACGGTCGCCCCGAAGTTCAGGGCGAGTTCTCGTGCCGCGACTGCTCTCACGGGTGCGATCACGACAAGGCGAAGGCTCACGCTCGTCCTTTGACTCTCTATGGACGCGAGTGTTTCCGCGAGGGAATCAAGGCGATCGCCCAGCGTTGGCAAAATCACAAGAATGTCAGAAACCGACGATGGCACGGTGCTTTCCCTTTTCTTTTATGGAACACAGCTCCCCCAGCCTAGCTCCGACTGTGAAACGACCGAGGTGACCATCGGCCAGATAAGGTTCCGCCGCTCATTGATTGATATATTCGCAGTATGGCAAACCTCGTCACCTCTACCCTTGTCGTGATGCCGGCGTTTAACGAAGAGGTCGCCATTGGCGCAGTGATTGCGGAAGTTTTTCAGGCCCTCCCCGGGGTTGCCTGTCTGGTGGTTGATGACGGATCGACGGATTCGACTTCTCAGGCTGCCCGCCGTGCCGGCGCCCTCGTTGCGACCTTGCCTTACAACCTTGGAGTTGGCGGGGCAATGCGTGTCGGATTTAACTACGCATTGGCCGAAGGTTTCGACAATGTGGTCCAAGTCGATGCTGATGGGCAACACGACCCCCAATCAATTCAGCAGCTGATTGATGAGCTGGACACAGCAGATTTGGTGCTCGGTGCCCGATTCGCTGGAGAGGGCGATTACGACGCGAAGGGGCCGCGACGTTGGGCAATGATCGTCTTGGCGCGCCTCTTGAGTCGATCCGCCGGAACGCGACTCACAGACACGACGTCCGGATTTCGCGCCTCTGGCCCTCGCGCCGTTCGCCTGTTCGCCGACCACTACCCTGCCGAGTATCTCGGGGACACCTTGGAATCTCTTGTTATTGCTGCCCGCGCGGGGTACGTCATCCGCCAAGTTCCCGTCTCGATGAGGGCTCGCGCCGGCGGAACACCCTCACATCGGCCCATCAAGGCTGCCGTATTTCTCCTTAGAGTAGGGGTCGCGATGCTTTTTGCCTTCCTCCGTCCTCCCGTCGCTGCCCGCCTTTCGGAGAATTAACATGATTTCTTTTCAATACGTCTTGGGCGTAGTCGCTGCGCTGCTTACGTTTGGCATCGTCATCGAAATGCTTCGTCGGAGGCGGCTTCGCGAACGCCACGCAGGGTGGTGGATTGTCGCTGGGCTTTTTGCGATTGTCATCAGTGTATTTCCCACGACACTGGCCTGGGCATCAACTTTGCTGGGCTTTGAAGTTCCCGTAAATCTCGTTTTCTTTTCGAGCCTCTTCGTTTTGTTCCTCGTTGCCCTGCAACACAGCGCTGAGCTCACAAAGCTTGAAGCTCATAACCGCGCCATCGTTGAACGGGTTGTCATCTTAGAACTGCGTCTGGAAGAGCTCAGAAGCAAGAAGCCTACGAAATAGGCTTTAGCTCCCGAAGCTCGACTGAGTTCACTGGTTCTTCTTCTGCCAGAGAGGCATGAGCGGCGCGGTAGCCGCTGTAAATTGCGAGTGCGAAGCCCAACGACCCGATGATCCAGAGCGCCATGGGGCTGACGGCCATCGCCCACCACCACTGCACGTTAGCGTCGAGACTAAATCCAGTGCCATTGTTCAGACCGCTGACATAGCGCTTTGTGTTCACGTAGAGGGCCAACGAGTTGGCGACAACGAGGCCAAGGAGGGAAAAGGCGAGCTGGACTTTCGAGAGTTTCCTTTTGCCCGAGGCAAGGCCGAGAAAAGAGACGCCCGCAAAGATCACGATGAGCGGCAAAAGATAACGCGGCTGAACCTGCTCCCCCACGTGGTTGAGGCCCTTTTGCAGAACGTAAAGGGGCAAGAAATACAAAATCGCGGCCAATCCAACCAAGGTGAGGACGCGTCTCCTCGAAAGTGCACCCCACATCAAAAACACGAGACCCATGAAAACGCTCGCCGACGCAACCCAGACGAGTGCCGGCATGGCCGTATCAATCCACCCAAGATTCCAGAACCCAAATACCCCAATCCACAGCTCAGGGATCTGAACAAGGTTAATCGCCAGAACTCCAAAGGCCGTCCTGGTCGACGTTGCCAAAGAACTATCGGCAAGGCCCGTTGATGCAACGGATGACTGGAGCGATGTGGCATAGAAGAACAGCGAGATAATGGCGCCCACAGCCGGAACAAGGAGTCCCCACATGTATTGCCTTGAGAACCGCCACGTCAGGGCAATGACCGCCAAGGAACCGATGATCGTGTAAATGGCCGCATCGGCCCGGGCTCCAGAGGCAATCAACACTTCAACGAAAAAGAGGGCACCGAACCAGAATTTTCGCCGCCCCGTTGCGCCCATAAAGCCATAAAGGGCAAACCATGCGGTTCCCACGCCAGTTATCGCCCACGATGACGGGTTGTTCGATGCAACTAAGAAAGCACCCAGGGGAACGATTGTTGCCGCCCACATCCAGAATTGGGTGCTACGAAGCCCGCGCGGGAGCAGAAGCCAGAGGGCAACAAAACTCAGAAGGAAAACGAAGATGTTGGCAAATCTCATGACGAGGGCAGCCGATTGAATATCAGGGGAAGCGAAAATGCCCATGGAGGCGTAATACACCGGCGGATAGTTCGAAGAGAACGATCCGCGCGACGAGTCGATTACCTGGGAGTTCGAAAAAATCCCAGAGGTAACCTGGCATTCCGCGCTTTTTTTCGGGTCAAAGGCATAGCACGATGCCCGATTGAGACCCGAGTCAATTCTTTTTTCTCCCGGCACCGCTGAAGTGTCACAAAGTCCCGGACGGTCACCGAGCCCGCACCAGATGCTTGCCAAGTGGAAATCATCATCAGGGCTCGACCCAACAGGAGAAGAGAAGGCCCAGGCCCCCAGGCCGATGACCACTCCGGCGAGAGCTAGAGCCGACCATAACCACGGAAGGCTTCTGGGCTTTTTCAGGGAACGGGCGTTCTCAGTCACGTTAGTTTGGCCATTCGTTCAGAGGCTCTCGGCCAAAAAGTTTTTGTAGCACTAATTTAGCCCCCCCGGCCTTCAACGCAAGGCGAGCCCCGCGTAGCTTTCCTCGAACCCATGTTTCTCGCGGAAATTTCAGGGGCAAACGCAGCGTTCCCCGAAGAATGTCAGGGGCTTTGCGGCCCTCGAGACAGAAATTCCTGAGCGGACCAACCGCCCGGCTCCACCCGAACTGACCTCGAAAATTTGCGACAGCTGTGGTCGCGGATTGAATGCTTTTCTCGTTGAAGAGCAGTTCCTCTAGCGCCTGAGCGAGTCCTTCCGAATCTCCCTCTTTGACGACTCGACCCAGTCCGAACTTGGAGATGTAATCAGCGAACGTGTCACCTTCAGTGCTCACAATCGGAAGGCCTGCCCACAAGTAGTCAAGGATGCGCGTTCGAAAGCTGTAGGCCGTTTCCAGATGGGTGAAGTGGGTGCTCACACCGAGATCCGCATCGAGCAAGTAGTTCTCGCGGTCGCTGTAGTCAACCCACGATTGGTTGAAAAAAACAGCCCTGTTCGTAAGATTCAGTTCATGAGAAAGCGCCATCGCCTTGGTCGCCATCTCGAACTCGCTGAAGACAGCATTGGGATGAGTGACGCCGAGAAATAAAAGACGAACGTTGGGCCGGGATCTAACGAGCAGATTTACCGCCGAAATCAGCGTGAGCGGATCGAACCAATTGTAGATTCCCCCACCCCAAAGAATGACTTTGTCAGTGGGTTCAATACCGTCGAAAGAATCCCGAATTGCGTGCCGCGAAAGCACGGGAGGATTCTCCGAGATTCCGAAAGGAACGACGTCAATCAGTTTGCGAAGACTCGAGTCGTCTGCGTAAACCGCCGCGTTTACCCTGCCGACGGCGGATAAGTACCCAATCCACAAATCTCTTTGTTTTTCGCTGGCACAGATAAAGAAATCTGCATGGCGAATCTGATGCGTCAACACGGCCGTCGTCTCCGAGATGCCGTCATTCTTTTTCTTCACGCTGGATCGCTGAGAATCAGCAAGGTGTTCCAGATGAAGAGGGTCATAAAGGTCCGCGACGAGCGTCTTGCCCGCGCGAGCAATCCAAGGATTACTCGCGAGAATGAATCCTTGAAACACAATGATGTCGGCCCATTCCACGTGACGCTTCAGGGCTCTTCCACTAGCCATCACAACAGGAATGTCTAGGCCAATATCGGACGCTGCCGATGTGGACGCTAATCGGACGTCGCAGGACAGCGAGAGCTCACGCGCGATTTCGCTCGCCCGAATCGCCGGTCCGGCCATTTTGGGTGCAATGGTGTCACCAGTGATCACCAACACTTTTCGCATTCTCTGCGTTCCTAAACCGACGCTTGCCCGTTCTGAACGAGCCGCCTCAAGTACGTTCCATAGCCACTTTTTTCCAGGGGGGCGGCAAGGGCGACTAATTCTTCGGCCGTAATCCAACCGTTCCTCCATGCAATTTCTTCGATGCACCCAATCTTGAAACCCTGCCGATCCTCGATGACACGAACGTACTCTGACGCTTGCATCATGGATTCAAACGTTCCCGTGTCCAGCCACGCTGTGCCTCGATCGAGTACGCGAACGTTGAGCCTGTTCAGGGATAAGTAGCGCTCATTTACAGAACTAATCTCGAGTTCTCCCCGGGCGCTTGGCATGATCGACTTTGCGATCTCAACCACAGCATTGTCATAAAAATAGAGGCCAGGAATGGCGAAGTTACTTTTGGGACGCGCGGGTTTTTCTTCGATGGAAACGGCCTGAAAGCTGTCGTCGAATTCAACCACGCCGTAGGCGCTGGGCTCAGAGACGTGGTACGCGAAAATTGTGGCCCCATCGACGGAAGCATTCTCCCGAAGTGCGCTTCCCAGACCGGCTCCGTGAAAGATATTGTCGCCCAACACCAGGGCCACCGATTCAGTTCCGATAAATTCTTCACCGATGATGAACGCCTGAGCGAGCCCGTCGGGGGATGGCTGAATGGCGTATTCAATCGAGATCCCGAGGCGCGAGCCATCCCCGAGTAGAGACCGGAACTGCTCGCTGTATTCGGGCGTCGTAATGACCAGAATCTCTGAAATTCCCGCCATCATGAGAGTTGAAAGGGGGTAGTAAATCATGGGTTTGTCATAGATTGGCATCAGTTGCTTTGAAATGCCTTGAGTTATGGGCCACAACCGGGATCCACTTCCTCCCGCCAAAATTATTCCCCGCATTAACTTCTGCTTTCTTGACGAAGGTTCTCGTAAAAGGTCTGTGTGTCGTCCCACGTCGGGAGGAGACCCGAACGCTGGAGCTCTTCCAGCGATGGCGCCGCTTGATCTTTCTCGGAGAACGACAACTCCCCGATATCGGAGGGAAAGACGATGCCAACGTCGGAGTCAAGCGGGGTTATTCCATGCTCACGTTCAGGACGAAAAACGTCGCTGACGAGATAGTTAACCAGAGCATTTTCGGTAAGAGCAACGAAGGCGTGTCCCAAGCCCTCAGCGAGATAAACCGCTCGACGATCTACGTCGTCGAGAAGGACAGAGTCCCATTCACCAAAGGTTGGCGACCCCACGCGAAGGTCAACGACGAAATCCAATACGGCGCCATGTGGGCACGTGACATATTTTGCTTGACCCGGATGAAGCTGCGCAAAATGAATGCCCCGAACCACGCCCTTACGGGAGACAGAACTATTGGCTTGCCTCAGATTGAGGGGATGTCCAACGGCCTCCTGCAATTCGTCAGCGCGGTACCACTCCAAAAAAACGCCCCGGTCATCCCGGTGTAATTGTGGGGTGATGACGAATGAATTCGAGATCGAAAGAGACTGGATTTGCACGTCGTGAGTCTACCAAAGGATGTCTTCTCGGCCTTTTGATCAACGGGTAGGTGCCCAATTCTCACGACAGGAAATTCACTTACCGATAGCGGTGACCGCCGTCACGTCATTGACGGAGACAGTAAAGGCTCGTCCGAAGGCGTGCACAATACCTCTCGTCAACCCGGTCAAGTCGGACCTGTTCTAGACTAAAACCCGGATAATGAGAAGAAAAAGGAGAAACCTATGAATGCATCAGAACTTCGGTTGCTTGCACTGTCGGCGCTTCAAAAGAACCCCGAGACTGAACCAGAGAATCCCCAATTCGACTCTCTCGATAAACTCGAGATCATCTCAGCCGTTCACGACACATTTGGTGAAAAAGTTACAGACTTGACCGAATTGGACAACTTCTCGGACTTTCAAACTCTTCTCGAGATTCTTAAGAAGCACAATCTTGTCGACTAGTTTTTGGATTCATCCGGTTGGCAATGCGCTCGGAGGCATTAAGCGAGATGTTGCGCTTATGGTTGCTGAAAACGGTGAAGTCCGAGAGGGATTCCTCGCGCGCACTGGATTCAAAACTATTTATCAGTCCCCGAAGGAACAAACCGGGCTGGACCTGGCTCTCGAGGCTCTGAGCGATTTAGACGTTGAATGGATGCAGCAAAACGTCGACACCGTTATTTACGTTACATCGACAGGCAATCGTGCCGCTCCCGGTAACGGACACCTCTTGCATGGAGAGCTGGCTTTGGCTCCTCACGCTCTCGTCCTCGACCTCAACGATGCGTGCACGGGTTTTGTTCGCTCCGTAATCCTAGGCAATTCCCTTCTTGCT
The DNA here is from genome assembly GCA_947443745.1 of Microbacteriaceae bacterium. GTDB lineage: Bacteria > Actinomycetota > Actinomycetes > Actinomycetales > Microbacteriaceae > Alpinimonas. The sequence continues at coordinate 16,382 of CANEXL010000032.1, forward strand.
TCCGGTACGTCCAAGGTCATTCTGCTCGTCATCTCCGACACCTATTCGAAGCTCTATGACGACTCAAATCTTCGGGTGTCCCCATTATTCTCCGATGGGGCAAGCGCGATGATCTTGTCGAAAGACAACCTCACCATTCCCGGGCTGAAACACCGACCTCGGAGGTGGGAAATCCTCGGGACAACCGTCATCTCTGACGGCAGACGCGCAGACGAGCTGACCGTCACACGAGGCAATGAAGACTTCCCGCTTGGGGAGCTCGCGATGAACGGAGCAGGAGTCTTCAATTTTGTCTTGAACCATTTGGCGCCATCGGTCGCCGAAACTCTTTCGCAGGCCGGCCTAGAGGCCACTCAAATCGATAAATGGTATGTGCATCAAGGCTCACGAGCCGTTGTTGACGCCGTGAGTAAGTCGCTTTCGTTGGATGCCAACGCGCAATTTGTCTCCGCCGACTACGGCAACGTCGTAGGGAGTGCCATTCCGTTCCAGATCTTTGCCGAGACTGAAGAACAAGAGAAATCGAAACTTCCTGTCCGAGAAACACAAAACTTGTTCCTGCTGGCTTTTGGGGTGGGGCTTACCCTTGCTGGCGCGACCATTCGACAATCAAAGGCTTAAGACGATGCTGACACCACGCCCTTTCTATTCGGGAGAAAATGTCAATCTAATTGTTCCGACGCGAGCCCACGCGGAATCTTCAACGTGGTCAGATTGGTTCAACAGTCAGAGGACGACAAAGTTTACGACTCGTGGCCTGATGCCGAACTCGGTTGAGACTCAAGTTGAATTCCAGCAGGGTCTTACGGAAGGGTCTCGCTTTGCCCTCTTGATTTGCCCCACTGACTCTAGCGATCCCATCGGAATTGTCTCGTTGTCATCGATCGATCACCGCCGCCATTCCGCCGCCATTGCCGTCATCATGGATACGGAGACGAAAGTGCCGCATTCGCCTTTCGCCTCGCTCGAGGCGATGGCACT
>CANEXL010000033.1 GCA_947443745.1 Microbacteriaceae bacterium
CTAATGGGGTGGTTCCCCCATTGCCAGATTCACATGACCCCGGTTAGGGTCTCGAGTAGAGCATGTCTCCTCGGGTGTTAACCGAAACGAAATATTGAGGGAAATGAAGAAAAGCGAGGTTGGAACAATACCGCGCTACTCTCCGCGCACTCCACCTTCGATAATCCGAACCAAAATTGCTTTCCCCCCGCTCGGCGCAAATTTGGTGACCCGGCCAAGATTAACTAAATTTATCTCCGACACGATCCTCGACAATCAAACCATTATCGTGGTCGCGACGGCAGGATCTGGCAAGACAACAGCAGTTGTTCAAGCTTGTCAGTCGGGGTCAACTCCTGTGGCATGGCTAACGCTTGATAAGGCAGACTCCGCGCCGGGTCGCATACTCGTTTACTTGGAAGCGACAATTGCCGCACAGGTGGAATCAATAAGGGGCTTGGTTCACGGAGTCCTGGCGGCGAGAATACCCCATGATGAGGCGGCTGGACTTCTTGTTGATGCCACAAATGGCTTCCCGCTTATCCTCGTCATCGACGGACTGGAGCATCTCACCGAGTCTCCCGGTGGACTCGCCGTTGTCGAGGCGCTCGTCCGGTACGCTCCGACTTCGCTAAAGGTTGTGTTGCTGAGCCGCTCAGATATTCCAATCGATTCACGAATGATCACCGGCGTCGATCTGGTCGCAGCAATTGGAGAACAAGATCTCGCATTTACGCTTGAGGAGGCAACGATTGTCCTTCGAAATATGAAGATGAGCGATGTTGACCCTGTTCACGCGATGGAAGTAACTAAGGGCTGGGTAGCGGGCATCCTTTTTGAGTCTTGGCGCTCACGACAGAATATCGTCGGTGTCGGTGGCGAATCAGATCCGCTGCACGGCTACTTGTCATCACAAATCCTTGACCGGTTAGACCCAGTCGAGCGGGAATTCCTGATATGTACGTCTTTACTCGATGAAGTGACCGCAAGCCGGGCCACCGCTCTGGGAGAAACGCGAAGCCCGCAGATATTGATGGGACTTCGCACGAAACATTTGCCAGTCTCCTGGGTGGTCGGACAGGAGGGCATGAGGTGTCACCCGCGATTTCGAGAGTACCTTCTTGCCGTTTTCGAGCGGCGCGAATCCAAGGAACTTGCATCCAGACGATCTCTTTATGGCGACCTGCTACTGGCCGAGGGGCACCTTGAAGAGGCGGTTGAACAGTACATTTTGGTCGGAGATTTGGTTAAGGCATTAATTCCCGCTGAGGCAGTTATTGGAGGAATTATCGATCGCCTAGATTTTGCGATTGCTGACCGATGGTTGGCGTGGTTGGTTCCTCCATTTGGTGAAGGAGAGCGTCGGCTCGCATTGCCACGGCTGCTTCTTGCCATTGCCAGAGAGGATTACGGGTTGGCCTGCGCCATTTCTGATTCCTTGGAACTAGCAAATCAGCGGGACGAATTTGCTTCGACATCTGCCTTGGGCGCAAGCATGATGGCCTGGTCATACTGGCATCTCAATCGAATCCCAGATATGGAATCTGTTATGGCTCAGGCGCCGATGACTTCCGAAGTTGCCGCCGTCAGGTACCTAATGAGTCTTGTTAATCAGAACCACTCGACAGAATTTGACCGAGGGATCAAGCTGACGGGCGGCCCACTCGATGCACTCGTCATGAGGGTTCATTTCGCTCACGGTCGCTTGAAAGAAATGGCGCAAGAGCCGGAATCGCCTTGGGCTGCTGCGGTGTCGGCACCATGGCGTATTGGGACCCTGCGGGCAACCGGTCGCCTAAACCAAGCCCTCGATCTCTACGCAAAATCTGACGTGCATGCCCACTCGCTATCCTGGTTGCGAGGCATTGTCGGGCCGGAACTCATGATCGATCTGCAACGGGTGGATGAGGCACGTCGCGCCCTAGATATTGGTCGTAATCATATTAAAGCAAGCGGTTCGATAGTTTTCGAGTGGCTGAGTATCCTGATTGAAGTCAAGCTCGAACTCAGATTGCAACGCAACACGGAGCGGGCAATTTTTCTCCTCGATCAAATTGAAGCGGCAAGCAATCGAAAATACGATTTCATCAATGAAGCAATTGATATGTGGCGCGGACTGGCCAACTTGCTTAGGGGCGATCTCGATGGGGACGCGCTTGTCACGCTGAGGCGCGCTGTAGAAAGCATGAACGCGGCACAAAGAATCATCGATCTTCCTTCTGCCGCAGTGTATTTGGCTGAGGCGGAATGGCGATCTGGGTATTCTGACGCGGCGGATATCGCGACGAGTTGGGCCCTAGCGGCAGCCCAAGAACAGGGGTCTAATCATCAGCTCCTCCTCGCACTTGCTGATTTCGAGGCCGTTCTGACACGGAGACTCGACGTCGAAATTGACGTTGATTCAGAGTGGCATGAGCTTGGTCGTTCCTTAATGGGGCGCGATTTCAAGGGTCAAAGTCAGAATCTAGTTTGGATAGCACTTCAGGATTTTGGGGACACATCGCTCGCAGTCGGAGGGATTTTCGTCAAACCCCGTATCGCCAAGAGTCTCTCCCTTATGGCGTTCTTGGCAGCTTCGCCGAATCATCGCGCGACACGATCGGAGGCGCTAAATGCCTTGTTCGAAGGGGAGCATAATGACTCATCACGGGCGTACCTGAGGCAAGCGGTTCATCGTCTGCGCGAAGTGATGCCTCTGGGATTGGGCCCTTCCTTTGTCGGCGACGTGCTTTCTTTCACGAGCGTGGTTTCGATTACAAGTGATTCTGCTCAATTCGAGAGCCTTCTTCTTGAAGCTAACCGGCTTCAAGGAGATGACAAGCTGCAGCTCATCGCGCGAGCATTGGCTCTGTTCGACAAAGGAGAGTACCTGTCGCGAATTGATTCTTCTTGGGCCGACGATAGGCGGTCATCGTTGTTAGAAAAAGCGGTGACTGCTGGCCTTGCTGGAGCAGCGATTTGCTTTGAGGCTCAGCGTTATCAACAGGCTAAACAGATGGCGGAAGCGGCTCTGACACGCGATCCTTACTCAGAACGCGCATGGAGAATGATGATGCGAGTTAGCAATGCAATTGGTGACGCCGATGCCGTGACGTCCTCCTACCGCCAGTGCGAAGCCGCGCTGGCTGAAGGCAACTTGGTCCCATCCTCTGCCACTAAAGAATTGTTCCTTCTGTTGCGACCTTAGCAAGCATCCGCACGAAGTAATTGGCTCTCCGGTCAGTTTGAGTTCCATTTCCGGCGCAACCAATCCAGCACAATCTTGCGGCTCATGTTGTGCGCAATTCCTATTGGCTTATTTCTCCTCGGTTAACGCCTCACTCGTCATGCTTCAGGAAAGCCCGTGTGGGCTTTATCTAAAGTTGAGGAGTGTTCGAATGCGAACCGGAAAAGAATACCTTGAGTCACTTCAAGATGGGCGCAAAGTTTACGTGGGAGGCGAAGTCATTGCTGACATCACAACTCATCCCAAAACAAAGGGATATGCTCACGCAATTGCGGACTATTACGACTTGCACCTAAACCCCGAGTTTCAAGATCTGTGCACATTTATCGATGACGATGGCAACCGTCAATCGATGCACTGGTTCTTGCCGCGCTCGAAGGAAGACATTGTTCGTCGACGCAATTATGCCGATTTCATGTTTCGCCATTTCAAAGGTGGCATTTTTACGAGACCGCCGGCAGGGATGAACGTCGTCATGTTTACGCAGGTTGATGACCAGGAACCCTGGGCTGGAAATTCAATCTTCAAGAATGGCCAGCGTGACCTCACAGGGAACATCCAACGTCAATGGGACATGGTTACGAGCCTAGATCACGCAATTTCTCCCATGTTTCTCGATGTTCAATATGACCGCGGTCGCGACGACGCCATGGCTGAAACACCCATGCTGAGCGTAATCGAGGAGAACGACGAAGGAGTTATTGTTCGAGGATGGAAGGCGATTGGCACTGCAATTCCCTTTGTAAATCATCTCTTGATTGGCAACCTTTGGCGGCCGGGGCAAACTTCAGAACAAACTCTGTACGCACTTATTCCAGTCGCGACGCCTGGCGTTTCAATTGTTGCCCGCGAATCCCGGGCGCTTCCAGACGCAGATCCTTACGACCACCCGTTGGCCAGCATCGGTGATGAGCTTGACGGCATGGTCTACTTTGATGACGTTCTCATTACATGGGATCAAGTACAGCACATCGGCAATCCAGACCACGCAAAATGGTACCCTCAGCGCCAATTCGACTGGGTACACCTCGAAACCCAAGTTCGCCAAGTCGTCCACGCAGAGCTCATGGTGGGCTTAGCCCTGCTCATCACACAATCTCTAGGCACCGCAACAAACCCTTTAGTTCAGTCACAACTGGCTCAGTTGATTCGTTTTCGTGAGACCTGCCGAGCATTTATGATTGCGGCTGAAGAGACAGGATTTCACACCCCCGGTGGCCTGTACAAGCCAAACAACATTTTTATCGATTTTGGTCGAGCCCACTATCTCGAAAACCAGCACGACATGGTCAACCTCCTCATTGATTTTTGCGGACGAGGCGTTGTGATTCAACCGACCAAGAAAGAATTGGATGATCCGTACATTGGGCCCAAGCTAGAGGAAGCATTGCGTGGGTCTGAAATCAGTGCCCGCGACCGCATCAAAATCTTTCGTCAGATAAGTGAAAGATTCCTCTCCGAGTGGGGTGCGAGGCATGAAATGTTCGAGAAGTTCAACGGAACGCCCCTCTATCTCATCAACTTGCTCACTATGCAACGCACGGAATACCAAGTTGATGGACCATTGACGCAGCTGGCTCGAGATGTTCTCGGCTTTGGAGACACCGCTGAACTAGGCAAACGGGCGGAGGAAGCCGAAAAGGCATCGCATTATGCCAGCGTCCGTTTCCAACCCGAATATGCCAAGGCACAGGATCAAAAGGAAGGCTACATGAACGAGAAATCAGCCACGCCTGTCATGTCCAGAAAATAAGCAACCTTCGAAGGGCATCAACTTCGGGGGAGAAGCAAGTTTCTCCCCCGAAGTTTTCTTGTTTTTTGCGGGAACGCATCACGACGGTCATGCGTCGATGTGACTCTAAAGAGAAAAAGCGTGCTGACCATTCAGCTTTGAGTGCCGATCAAGTTGCGTGATTGAGCGTAATCCCCCGTTCACGGCGACACGATCTTTCTAACTTTGCCCTCCGACTCTGCGTAGAGTTACCAATCCTCGATGACCGCGCCCAACTAGAAAGGTGACTATCGTATGGGACTCAATTTCACCCACGAAACCCTCGGCCAGAGACTTTATTTCGGCAGTGGAAAAGCCGCCACCAACGTGGCCGAAGAAGTTGCACGACAGGGCGCCAGCAAAGTGATGCTTGTTGCGTCCTCTCTGGAATCAGAAAGTGTCAGAATAGCGACCTCCCTGATTTCGATAGCTCTCACTTGTGACAACGTCGCCCAACACGTCCCAATTGAAAACGCCCAGGCAGCCCGGAAAGCGGCAACAGACAATGACATCGACCTTCTAATTTCTGTGGGCGGAGGGTCCACTACAGGTCTAGCTAAAGCCATCGCTTTGACTACTGGCACCCCAATTCTGGCGGTAGCAACGACCTACGCGGGGTCTGAAGCAACCAATGTGTGGGGACTGACTCAAGGAACCCGAAAGACTACTGGAAGCAACAACAAAGTCCTTCCAGTTGCGATAGTTTACGACGCGCAATTGACCTATTCCTTGCCGGTCGAACTGTCCATCTCCTCAGGGATGAACGCAATTGCTCATTCCATAGACTCGATGTGGGCTCCGCGAGCGGATCCCATCAACCAAGTTTTAGCTGCCGAGGGAATCCGGGCGCTTGCCTCAGGCTTACCTATGATTCTCAAGAATCCCTTGAGTAAAAAAGGCAGAGAAGAGGCTCTCTACGGTGCCTACCTTTCAGCGGTTTCTTTCGCATCGGCGGGATCAGGCATGCACCATAAGATTTGCCATGTTCTTGGTGGAACCTACCGCCTCCCTCATGCACAAACCCACGCAGCGGTACTGCCATATGTACTAGCTTTCAACGCGCCGTTTGCGTCAGAGGCAAATCAAAGAATCGCTTATGCTCTTGGGGCGTCAAGCGGGCTCGAGGGCTTGAATCTGTTGCGTGCAGTGCTTGACGTTCCCGCGGGGCTAAAGGACTTGGGCTTCGATGAGTCCAACATTGAGGAAGCGTGCGAAATTATCTTCCCCCTCATTCCTGAGAGTAATCCCCGCAGAGTGTCTCGCGAAGATTTATTGCAATTGCTACACGCCGCGTGGGCTGGCGAACCGCCAGCCTCAAACGACGAAAGGTAAAAATGTCGACAATCAATATTTCCGATGATCAATCGAAGCGCGAAGAGGAGCTTGTTCGTGCCGTTATTGCCTCGTTTGAAAAAACTCCAGATCCCCGTTTGAGGGAAGTCATGAAGAAGTTGGTCGAACACCTGCACAACTTTGTTCGCGATGTTAGATTGCAAGAATCCGAATGGGGCACCATGATTGACTTCCTGACCGCCGTTGGACAGATTACCGATGAACGTCGCCAAGAATTCATTCTGTTGTCAGACGTTCTTGGAATATCTATGCAGACAGTGGCGGTTAGCAACGAGGCATCAGGGAGTGCGACTGAAGCAACTGTATTTGGCCCCTTCTTCGTAAACGACGCACCACACATCGGTATCGGTGGAGATATCACCGGCGGTGCACCCGGCCAGCTTTGCTGGGTGGAAGGAACCGTTCGTGATACGCAGGGCAGCCCCCTTGGAGGTGCCCGCATTGAGGTCTGGGAGGCGGACGATGACGGACTCTACGATGTTCAATATACTGACGGCCGTGTTGCCGGCCGAGCTCATCTGTATGCCGATTCGGACGGAAAGTATTCTTTTTGGTGCTTGACCCCCACACCGTATCCAATTCCTGACGACGGACCTGTTGGAGCGTTGCTTGAAGCAACGGGCCGATCCCCGATGCGAGCGGCCCACTTGCACTTCATGGTGACCGCACCGAACCAGCGAAGGCTCATTACGCACATATTCGTCGCGGGAGATGACCTATTAACGAGCGACAGTGTATTTGGCGTTAAGGAATCACTCATCAAAAACTTTGCTATCCAGCAAAGTGACACGCCCACTCCCGACGGCAGGGACGTAGGAACAACTCCATGGTCGAGAACCCGCTTCGACATTGTCTTAGCTCCAATGGCATCCGAAGTTTTGGAAACACTGTCCTAACTGCATAGCCCGATTTTTTTCAGCCGTGCAAGTCGCCTCGAAATGAATTTCCTTCATTACGATCGGTGAATCGACGAGCCATGCGCTTGACAGGTTGCTGCATTCTCCTGCGGTTTGCGACGCGAAAGTCGGTGGCTGGAACCTAGATGCAAACTTCGCGGCGAGCGTTTAGTCCGCGAACGATAACAATATAGCGTTCAAAATTACAGTGTTTCGCCAGGCCAAGGTTGTTTCCATCGGGGGCATCCTTAAAAGATCACAATCGGCTTCAATGTCAGCCCCGCAGCCGAATCATCGAAAGCCTGATTGATCTCGGCGAAGGGGTACGGCTTGGTCAATTTGTCGAACGGAAAGAGCCCGCGTTCAAAGAGATCAACCAACTGGGGCACGAACGTCGACGGTACCGAATCTCCCTCAACGACCATGGTCACCGTGATCCCCATCGGCAAGAGGGAACCGATGTCGAAGTTCGCATTGGTTCCTAAGGCTGCGGCCCCCACAACCACGGCGTGACCGCGCACGGCCAGCGAGTAGGTCATGTTGGAAAACACCACGGGCACTCCGGTTGTTTCCAGGGCAAACTGGGCGCCTCCGCCGGTGATCTGCTTGATTTCGGCGACGGCATCCTGAGTGCTGGCATTAATGATGTGGGTAGCACCCAGTTCACGGGCAAAGGCGAGGCGGCTGTCATGAACGTCGACCGCAATAATCGTCGTGCACCCCGCAATCACCGCGGCCAGCAAACCCGAAAGCCCGACGGCACCCGCTCCAAAAATGACGATGGAGGACCCGGCAGGAGGGTTCAACGAATTTAACACGGCACCTGCGCCCGTCTGAATCCCGCAGCCAAGCGGCGCCAGAATTTCGAGCGGAGCAGTTTTCGATACTTTCACCACGGAGTTGGCGGAAACGTTGGCGAACTGGGAGAACGAACTCTGGCCGAAGAAATGCGAGGAGATCTGCTCGCCGTTGTGGCTGAAACCGGAGGACCCATCCGCGCGGCGCCCACCGAAGTTAGCGCCGAAAAAGTTAGTGCAGTAAGAAGGAAGGCCCGAGGCGCAGTTGGCGCACTCACCGCAGTGATCGAAGCTCAGCAAAACGTGGTCGCCGACGACAACTTTGGTCACAGCCGATCCCACGGCGTCGACAACGCCGGCACCCTCATGGCCCAGAACGGCGGGCAGTGGCGTGGGATACCACTGGTCACGCACGATCGCGTCCGTGTGACACACTCCACTGGCCACCATGCGAATGCGCACCTCGTTGGCCCGCGGCTCGTCGAGGTCAATCTCAACAATGGTGAGGGGTTGTTCCTTGGCAAAGGCAACGGCAGCAGTGGTTTTCACGAAAGATTCTTTCTCCTCGAACACAACGGTTTGTTCTAGTAAACGTAGCTGGCCAAGCGACGTCTAGTCGAAAAGGCCAGGTGTGCGCGCAACGCAAAGAGGTGATGCGCGGCTCGGCTAGACCCGTCGTGAACCGGTCGTCCATTGCGCTCAATCGCAAACGGTTCGCACACACGGTCAAGAGAGACCAACGCACTGTCACCGATACTGTGGGAAGAACGTGTGCATTCGCACACTCGAGAAGAGAATGACAATGACGCCGTCCCCAACGTCCCGTGTGAGCGCCACCGCCCAGTGGTTGACGCTCGACGGAGTGATGCCTGGGTTCACGACAAACCAGGCACCGAAGTCTCGAGATCTCGAGGGACTCCTCGTGCGAACGCTGTGGGCCGATGGCACCCTGATTGATCACAATTTTGAGCCGGATGGCATTACCTGGCACTACCTCACGAATCACGGAGATCGTCGCGGATACGACCCGTGCGAGGTCTTCGAAATCGACAAGGGCCTCTATTACCTGCAGTTTCAGCGAGACGACCGCCCCATTGAGGCACCGTCGGTTTTCTTTGACCTCACCCGCGGAGTAGGCCTCGCGGTCATTGCGACAATTGACACTGTCAGAGACGATGTGGCGGATGATGTCATGACGGTTCGACACAAACTTGAGCCCTTCACCATTGAGGGCCATGAGCCGCTTGGCGAGATGCCCACACTCTCGGCCGCAGATGACAATGGCAACGCAACCTGCGAAATCCGCCCCGGCATTTTTGTCGCGACGTGGCGTGAAAAAATCGTTCCTCGCGGGGCCGTCATCATTGCCGACCACCGTGACGAACGCAACCCTCGCAGCCGTGGTGCGGTGTTTGGCCTCGATGCCACGGGAACCGAGACCGTACATTTCACCTTCGGTACGGATGACACCGATGGCGCCCTTCTCTCCACAACGACGCCCCGACCCCACGAGTAGGCCTTCGCCCATGCCACAAACATCCGTTTCTGAGGTGCTGGCCGCCGACCTGATCGTGCGCAACGCGCGCATTACCACCCTCGACCCTTCTGCGCCCTGGGCTGACACCATGGCGATCAAGGATGGTCGCGTCCTCGCCATTGGGGCGTTAGCGAACATCCACGCGGCCCATCATGGCCCCGACTCTGTCGTGCACGATCTGGGTGGCGCTCGTGTCATGCCCGGTCTCCACGATGCCCACAATCACCACCAAATCGGCGGCAAAGCCGACCTCATGGAGGTCACCTTCCTGTCGACGGCGTCGCTGGAGGAGATTCTCGTCGCGATTCGGGACTACGCCACAAACCTGCCTTCGGGCGCCTGGATTGTCGGCGGTTCCTGGGGCAGCACCCTGCTCGATGAACTATCGGCTCCGGCAACGTTGGCGCGGTTAGACGAGGTCTCGGCCGGACATCCGGCACTGCTGGTCGATGACAGCCACCATAACAAGTGGGCCAACAGTGCTGCTCTGGCCCTTGCTGGGATTTCGGCCGCAACCCCCGATCCGCATGAGGGCCGCATCGAGCGTTATCCCTCGGGCGAACCCACGGGCGTGCTGCTGGAGACCGCGGGCGTCATCGTCGAGAAGATCATGAACGATGCGAACCGGCTCACGATCGACCAGTGGGCCGATACCTCCGAGCGCGGCATTCAGATCCTGCACCGCTATGGCGTCACCGCATTTCAAGATGCCGGAGCTTCTCTTGAGCTTCTGACGGCTCTGAAGAAAATGGATGACAACGGTCGCCTGAAAGCCTGGGTCGTGTCGTGCATGATGGCCAATGACATGATTTTTGGAGCGGATCCGGTGGGGGACGGCCTCGTCTGGGGTGGCGAAGCATTCCGTACCGAACACCACCGACCCGACTTCATCAAGATCTTTCTGGACGGCATTCCGCCGACCCGCACGGCCTGTTTTCTGGAGCCGTACCTGCCCGACACCGAGCATGGCGCTCACCACTTCGGTCACACCGCGATGTCACCGGATGACCTCACCGACTGGCTTATTCGTGCGGCCAAAAAGGGCATCTCGGCCAAGATTCACTGCACCGGCGATGGCTCCGTGCGCCAGGTGCTCGACTCGGTTGAGGTTCTGCGCTCTCAAGGGTTCACCGACACATCCGTTCATATTGCGCACGGTCAATTCGTGGCAGTGGCCGATATCCCCCGCATGGCGAGCCTGAGTGTGACCGCGGAAATATCACCGACGCTGTGGTTTCCGGGGGTCATCTATGAGGCCATCAAGCTCGTCATTGGCGAGGAACGTGCCCAGCAGATGCAACCCAATCGTTCCTTGCTGAACGCGGGCGCGGTTGTCATTGGTGGCTCCGATTGGCCGGTCATCCCATTTCCCAACCCGTGGCCTGGCATCGAGGGACTCATTACGCGCGCCGACCCCACGGGAGAATTTCCCGGCACGCTGGGAATCGAACAGGCTCTCACGCTCGATGAGGCGATTGCCGTCTACACGACCGCATCCGCGAAGGCGATGGGGCTGGAATCCCTCACGGGCAGCTTGGAGGTCGGAAAATCTGCCGACTTCATCGTGCTCGACCGTGACCCCTGGAGCATCCCGGTCACCGACATCGGTGACACCGTCGTGCTTCAAACCTGGTTCGCAGGCGAAAAGGTTTACGAGCGCTAGCGACGATCTCGGAGCGCTCGCAAGGATGTTGAACGCTAGCTCATGCTGAGGTTTTGCAGCGCCGAGTCAACAATCTGCTCGAACGCCACGATGGAACCATCAACAACCGTCCACACGTGCACGACTCGCACATTTTGTGGCTTACCCGTGGCCCTGTACGTTCCCACGTAGTTAGCAACGACGGCGACGGTCCCGGTGGTCTCATCGGCGATGATTGACGAGGGAATGGCCCCAAAGCCCTCCCACTCCTCGTTGATGCGACCGAAGATGTTCTCGAAGACGGCAGGGAGCCCCTCAAAGGTTCCCGCGTAGGCGCTTCCCGCCGATTCAATCCACGTGATCGTTGGGGAGAGATCGGCAAAGGCCGCCTCCATGTTTCCGGCGCCAGCATTGGCATAGTGCGCGCTGACAATATCGCGAGCAGATCGAGCAGCAGACATAGAGAACCTTTCGTCGAGGCCCGCGAGGGGCTAGTGCGGTGAGGGGTGCCTCTTACTTGCCAGCGAGGATGAACGCGGCAGCTTTCTCACCGATAACCATGGATGGGGCGTTGGTGTTTCCGGTCGGCACTGAGGGCATGACCGAGGCATCCGCAACCCGAAGTCCTTCGATGCCATAGACATGAAGGGTCGGGCTGACAACGGCAAGCTCATCGACGCCCATCTTGGCCGTGCCCACCTGGTGGTGGTAGGTGATGGCATTGTGGCGAATGTAGTCCTCGAGTTGCGCATCCGTGACAACGTCTGGCCCGGGGTACACCTCGACGGCTCCCCATTCCTCGGCGAGCGCTGGCTGAGTACCCACGCGCCGCGCCTCTTTGACAGAGAAGATCAGGCTCGTCATGTCATCAGGATTTTCGAGGATGTGCGGGTCCTGCAACGTGAGCGCGTGCGGGTCTTTGGCGGAGAGCTTGAAGGTTCCCCGGCTCTTGGGCGTCACCAGGCCGCCCATGATGGTGAAGCCCGTTGCCGGTGGGTTGGGCATCGTGTCGGCATTGACCATGGGCACGCTGAAGATGATCGGTTGTGTGTCAGGAACTGGAAGTCCGGGGCGGCTGGTCGTGAACCAGTGCACCTGCGTGATGGGAACTCCAGGGGGCGGTGGCCCTACATCTTTCTTGGTGGTGGCATAGATCACGGGAACGAGCAGGTGATCGTGCAAGTTTTCACCGACACCGGGGAGGTCTTTGACGACGTCAATGCCGAGGGCTTCGAGGTCTTTCTTGGGACCAATCCCCGACTGAAGCAGAACGCGGGGGGAGTCTAGGGCCCCACTGCAGAGCACAACTTCGCCGCCGTGGAGAACGTGGATGTCACCATCCTTCTCATATTCGACACCGACAGCGCGACCATCTTCAATGATGACACGGTGCACCCAGGCACCGGTCGTCACGGTCAGGTTCTTGTGGCCGATGAGGGGATGCAGGTAGGCGCGGTACGTGCTCTGGCGTTCGCCGCCGCGCATGTTCAGCTGCTCGAAGTTGCCACCCTCTTGGCTGTCGCCGTTGTAGTCGGGGTTAAGGGGCACCCCTGCTTCGACCGCTGCGGCAAGGCCGGAGACCTGAATGGGTGCCTTGGGGTAGTCCGTGGTGACGTCGAGCAGCCCGCCGGTGCCGCGCAGTGCGGATGCCTCACCGAGGTAGTTCTCGATCTTCTCGTAGACCGGCTGAACATCTTTCCAACCCCAGCCCGGGTTGCCAGCGGCTTCCCAGCGGTCGAAGTCAGCGTGGTTTCCGCGAACGTAGATGGAGGCGTTCAACGAGTGCGAACCGCCCAAAACCTTGCCACGTGGCCAATGGAGCTTGCGGCCGAAAGCGTCTTTCTGCGGAGTCGTAAAGTAGCCCCAGTCATCCTGGCTCAACCACAACTCGCCCAGACGGCTGATGTCGTGAATGGCGGGGTTCACGTCGGCGCGACCGGCCTCAAGAAGGTGAACAGTCTTGCCCGCGTCGATCAAACGACGGGAGATGATGGACCCTGCGGTGCCACCACCAACAATGATGAAGTCTGGCTGTGTGTTCATAGTGTTCAGAATCCTCTTCGTTGAGTGCCTGCGGCTATCCTCCCCCAAACTACGGAGACCAACTTGTCGGATTCTGAAGAGAGCCTTGACCCGTGGCGAACAGTTCACGGGGTGACTATTCCCCTTCCCTGTGTGGCAACACAGGCTGGAGGTCACTGCTCGATACTGGAAACTCCAGTCTCAATGAGGAGAATGACATGCCCGTTCCCGGTTTTGTTCCCGGTTCGATTGCCGATTTTCGTTCCCGTCTGGCAGCGGATGCTTCCGCCGTCGCCTCGCAGTCTCGGCACCTTGCCGAGGAGACGAAACCCGCCCTGGGGATTTTCTGGGCGATTTCTGAACCGCCCACGGGTGGTCCCCACCGAGGGTCCCTGGCAGGAATCCCCTTCGGCGTCAAGGACAATGTCGAGGTGGCCGGGTTGCCCACCACCAGTGGAACGCCGGCCCTGATTGGCTCCATCCCCGCGCACGACGCCGAGGTTGTCGCCCGCCTGCGTGCGGCCGGCGCTGACATGATCGGCAAGACCGGCATGCACGAGCTGGGTTTCGGCACGACCAGCAACAATGGCACATTTGGTCCCGTTCACAACCCGGTTGATCCCACCCGCGTTCCCGGCGGATCCAGTGGCGGTTCAGCCGCGGCCGTTGCCGCCGGCATCGTTCCTTTCACCATCGGCAACGACACCGGTGGATCTATGCGGATTCCGGCATCCTTCTGTGGAATCGTGGGAATGCGCCCATCGATTGGTCGCTACCCCGGGCAAGGCATGATTGCCCTCTCGCCCACCCGCGACACATCGGGCGTGTTTGCCCACACTGTGGCCGATGTTGCCGAGATCGATGCCGTCATCATGGGCGAAGCTCCTCTTGAGCGCATTCCAGCGAGCGAGATTCGCTTAGGGGTCCCGCGCCCAGGATTCTTCGATCTGCTCAGCGCTGAGGTTCGCGAGGCGACCGAGAGTGCGATCGAGGCTTTTCGGGCGGCCGGCGTAACCGTGATCGATACGGAGGTTGTCGACGCCCAGGTCACCGCCGAGTTTGCGGCCATGCCCGTTGTGGCATACGAAACTCTTGCCGGTTTCGACACCTACTTGAAGACTCTTTCCGCTCCCTACAACGCCCTCACTCTGCAGGACATTGCAGACACCGCTGCCTCCCCAGACGTGAAAGCCATTCTGGAGAGCATGTTGGCCAACCCTGTGCCGCGCGAGCTTTACGAGGAGGCCTTGAACGCCAAGGACACCCTTGCCGCCGCCTATGCTCACACGCTGGCGGCGGACCGTCTCGACGCGCTGATCTATCCCACGGTTCCGGTGACGGCCCCCGTTATCGGCGAGACGACCGTCCTCGTCGAAGGCGTCGCCCTGCCCCATTTTCAGACCACTATTCGCAACACCGATCCGGGAAGTCTGACGGGTCAACCCTCGCTCAGCATCCCGTTACCTCGGGCGGCTGGGCAGCTTCCGATTGGGTTGGGGATCGAGGGCGCCATTGGCGCGGACCGCCATATTCTCGCTGTTGCTGCCAGCCTCGAGGAGATTCTCGCCCCTTGAGCTCAGAGCCCTGAGTTTTCAGCGCTGAGTTTTCAGCGCTGAGCTCTGTCTTAGACGGCGATCGAATCAGCGAGCTGGGTAATTTTAACCGCTGCAGCGGCGAACTGCTCGCGCTCGGCATCGGTGAGCGGTTCTTCCACCACGCGCACGAGACCCGAGGGGCCCAAGATGCAGGGGCTGGACGAGCTGACATCCGTGACGCCATATTCGCCCTTGAGGATGATGGATGCCGGGAACGGGGTTTCGGAGCCGTGCACAATGGCTTCGACCATGAGGGAACCGCCGAGGCCGGAGCTCCACGTGGAGGTTCGGTTCGAGTCCAGCGCCACGTGGCGCAGGTACCAGTTGTCGATGTAGTCGAGGGCAACATCGCGCTGGTCTGCCGTGAGGGTGACGGGTGAACCGTTGACCCGCACGCTGCCGAAAAGGGGAACTTGACCGGCACCGTGCTCGCCGACAATGACACAAGAGACGGTCTGGGGAGCAACGTCGAGCGCCTGCGCGATGCCGGTGCGAAAGCGTTGGGTGTCGTTCAGCGTGTAGCCGAGCAGACGGTCGCGCGACCAGCCGGTGCGCCGTGAAATCCAGGTGAGCAAGGGGTCCACGGGGTTCGTCATCAAGATGAAGACGCCCTTCCACCCGCCGGCCACCAGCGGGTCAACAATGCCCGCCAGAAGCTCGGCGTTGGCGTGGAGGAAGATATCGCGCGAGGTGTTCAAGATGAGCGGCACGCCGGCACTGACGACCACGACGTCCGCATCCAGAGCATCGGAGGCATCGCCACCCCGGATGGTGTGTGCGCCACCGAGAGAGAGGGCATCCTGCAGGTCCATGACATGCGAGGTGATCATGTTGTCGCGGTTGTCCACGATGACAATGTCATAGGGCGTCTGCGTTCGCAGAAGGTTGAAGGCGACCGAAGAACCGATGCCGCCAGCGCCGCCGATAAGAACAACTTTCATTGGATAACCTTTGCTCGAGAATTCATCAATAGGGGGAAGAAGAAAAGTGGCCCACCCGCGAGGGGCGAGCCACTTTTCTGTGTGATCTAAAAGGTTCGAGAACCGATTTAGAAGGGGTACGGCGCGATGTCGGAGCGAACCGTGAGCCACTGGCCCTCGGTGAACGCTTCGATGTTGGCATCCGCTCCGCCGAAGCGCGAACCGGTACCCGAGTCGCCGACGCCACCGAAGGGAATCTGCGCCTCATCGGAGACGGTCTGCTCGTTGATGTGGATGATGCCGCAGGGCACGATATCCGCGATCTTCATGGCTTCTCCCACGTCACCCAGAATGGACAAGGCCAAACCGTAGGACGTGTCTGAGGCCAAGGCGATTGCCTCTTCGACGGTTGAGAACGTGAAAACAGGAGCAACGGGGCCGAAGATTTCGTTCTTCCAAGCCGTCATATCCGTCGTCATGTTCGAAAGCACGGTGGGCTTGTAGAGAGCACCTTCGTGCGTTCCACCAGCGGAGAGTGTTGCTCCCTGCGCGACGGTCTCATCCACCATCTTCTGAATGCGCTCAGCAGAGGCGACATCGATAACCGGTCCGAGGGCAACCTGGCCGCCAGCGGTGTCACCGACGGGAAGGTGCGAGGCCTTCTCCGAAAGAAGCTTGACGTAGTCATCGTGCAACGACTCGTGAACGATGTGACGCCCCGTGGTCATGCAGATCTGGCCCTGGTGAAGGAACGAACCGAACGCGCCGGCGGATGCGGCGAGCGCCAGGTCGGCACCGGGCAGAACGATCATGGCGTTGTTGCCACCGAGTTCGAGGTGAACGCGCTTGAGGTGACGGGCACCCAGCTCGCCAACCTTGCGACCGGCAGCCGTCGAACCAGTGAAGGAGATGACGCGAACCTCGGGAGCAGAAACAACAGCCTCGCCAACCTCAACGCCGCCGGGAAGCAGGCTGAGCAGACCGTCGGGAAGACCGGCCTCCTGGAAGATGCGAACGAGCAGAACACCACCCGAGACTGCGGTGCGAGGGTCTGGCTTCAGCAGAACCGCGTTGCCCAGAGCCAAAGCGGGAGCAACAGAACGGATCGAGAGAATCAGGGGAACGTTGAAGGGAGCAATGACGCTGACGACACCGGCGGGACGACGGCGCGAGAAAGACCAGCGCGCATCGTTGGAGGGAAGAACGCTGCCCATGGGGTGCGTAGGCAATGCGGATGCTTCGAAGCACTCGGCCGCACCGACGTGCGTTTCCAGCTGTGCCTTGGCAGGAATGGAACCACATTCGCGCTGGTTGAACGCGTGGATTTCATCGGCGTAGTGCTCAATGAGCTCGCCGGCCTTGCGCAACACTGCGGCGCGCTCTTCGGGCTTCTTGGCGGCCCAACCGACCTGAGCGGCCTTGGCAACCTTGGCAGCCTTCAGCACATCCTCAACGGAGGC
>CANEXL010000034.1 GCA_947443745.1 Microbacteriaceae bacterium
CACTGGCCCGATGGACAGCTTCGATTTCAAACTGAACGTGAAGACCATAAATCCTGAAAGTGAAGGTGCAGACAATGAGTAAAAGAATCGACGGCGAAGGCACCGTGCGCAAGCACGCGACACGCGATCTCTATGAGGCGCGATACTCCTACGTCGACACCGAAACAGGCTTGCGGCGGCGCGGCTCCGTTTATGGCAAGACCGACGTCCTAGCGCTTGAGGCGCTCCGAGACGTTCACGCTCGGCTCAAGGCAGAAAAGCCTCCGACGGATTCCAAGATGACGGTCGCAAAATGGCTCGACGAATGGCTTGTCGGGAGTCTCCAGCGCTCAGATCGTAAACCGACTACAAAAGAGACTTACCGCTATCTGTCGAATAGTCATATCCGACCGGCACCGTTTGGTGCTCTGGAATTAGCGAAGGTGCGACCATCACACGTTGACGCACTTATTCAGAAAATGAGAGACAACAATCTTTCCGAGTCGACAACGCGCAACGTTTACGCGGTGCTGAATTCGCTCCTTGACGGCGCTCGGCGCGACAAACTGATTGCGGCCAACCCAATGCTGGAAGTGAAACGGCCGACAGTTGCCAAACATGAGGCAAAGTTTATGGAGCCCTGGCAGGTGAAGGAGCTCCTGACTGCAGCAGAGGGAGCCCGATATTTTCCGGTCTTGAAACTTATTGCCGCGTCGGGTCTTCGACGTGGTGAGGCGCTCGCGCTGGAGTGGACAGACATTCTTTTCGACAAGCAGATTCTCAAAGTTCGCTCGACAGTTTCGCGGGTCGAAGGTGCCCTTGTGAAGACTTCTCCCAAGACGGCCAACTCTCGGCGTGAAATAGTTCTCTCCCCCGGCATGGTCGAGATGCTCCACGCGCACCGCAAGCTGCAGGTCGCGGAACGGTTACGCGCAGGCAACCAATGGCAGGGAAAGAATCTGGTCTTCGCCACTGAGCTCGGCGGGTATGTTGACCCACGGAATCTTCTTCGTGCTTTCACCAGTGCGGCGAAGGCTGCCGGTATTCCTGACGTCGGCCTTCACACCCTGCGCCATTCTGCAGCATCAGCAATGCTCGACGCGGGAATTCCCCTCCACGTCGTGAGCCGGATTCTCGGTCACGGGTCGATCTCAATCACTGCGGACATTTACGGGCACATTACAGATTCCCGCCAACGTGAGGCAATGGAAGGTCTTTCCGCGGCGCTGGGCTTCTAATCCCCAACCAGTTGGGGTACCGGCGTGGGGTACGGCCTCACCGGTACTTAAATAAAAAAGCCCTGAGAGACGGATATTCCGCGTATTCTCAGGGTTTTTCATTGGTCGGGCTGACAGGATTTGAACCTGCGACCCCTTGACCCCCAGTCAAGTGCGCTACCAAGCTGCGCCACAGCCCGTTGCTTCTTGCGAAGGCAACTCGATAATCCTACCGTGAGTTGGAGGTCGCAAAAGACGAAGACAAAACAGCCGGAAGTACTGGGGGGCGCTTCCGGCTGTTCCGTCGTTACCCTGATGGGTAACGAGCTTATGGGTCTCCGCCGCGGCTCAGAAAGCCTGCCGGGTTTTTTTAAAGGGGCAAAATCGTCGGAGGCCCCCCGACCCCCGACGATTCCACAATCCCCCGCATCACGTTCAGAGCGAGCGGGGGAAACCCCTTTATTTCTCCAACATGAGTTGGATAGTCTCTATCGTACAATGGTTATATGAATACCGACAACTACTTTAGTAATGGTTTTCATGACGCCCGCTGGCACAAGAGCCGCGTCGCTCTTTACGAGTCCATCCTGGAGCTCGCTTCCGAGAAGGCGCTAGCCAAAATAACGGCTTTAGACGTGGCGGAGCGTGCCGGCGTGAACCGATCCACCTTCTACAAGCACGCCAAGAACCCCCGAGAACTGCTGCGGGAGAAGCTTCGCGACGACCTCGATCGCATTCGAGAAATGACGATGAGAGACACGCTGCACGTGTCTCCTGGAGTTGTTATTCGAACCGCATCGCATAACGTGCTGGTTCACGTCGTGCAGAATCGGGGCGTTTACGGTCCCGCCCTCGAAGGTTCTGACGAGGCAGCCCTCCAACAACTCCTCAGCGGCTATATCGAAAGCACTTTTCGCGCCATCTTTGACAGTGGACATGTCCAGCTTCCCTTCCCAGAAAGCGAACTCGCATCAGGATCGCGCTTTGCGGCCCGTTTCATTGCCCAGGGAACGGTTGGTGTGATTGCGGCATGGATGAGCGAATCAGACGAGCTCGACATCGACGCGTTTTTGGACCGTTTTGCCGCTGTGCTCCCCGACTGGTTTCCCCTGCCGTAAGGCTGTCTGTGCAGAGCAGCAGAAATGTCTTAGCGCTGCGAGAGTGCGCGGCGTAATTCTGGCCACGAAGCCGCGAACCCCGGATGCAGATCGTAGGACGCTACGTCGTCGAGAGCAACCCACGCCAGAGCGATGCTCTCGGTGTCTCCCATGACGGGTTCAAATATCTCCCGCGTCTGAACGACGACAGTCGTGTATGACCAGAAACCGAGATCAAAGACAGTCTCAAAGAGCACGTCAATCAGTTCCGCAGGAACACCGGCTTCTTCATCGGCTTCACGCAGAGCGCCTTCAAGGGCAGACTCCCCCAGCCGACGAGCTCCTCCGGGCAACGCCCACGTTCCACCGTTGTGGCTCCAGTGGGCGCGGTGCTGCAACAGAATACCGGCGGTCGGATGCCACACCAGCAGCCCAGCAGCACCGAAGCGCCCCCAGTACTTGACGCCCTCCGGGCTGACCGCCCACGCGTCTCCGGGATCGCGCAGGTGGGCAGGGGGAAGCTCGGGGGGAATATTGGACATGGAGACTAGCGCTTACGCTTCTCGCGCACGCGCATGTTGACGTTGATGGGGGTGCCATCGAATCCATAAATTTCGCGGAGGCGACGCGTAATGTAGCGACGGTATCCGGGATCCAGGAATCCAGTGGTGAAGAGCACAAACGTGGGCGGACGCGTCGAGGACTGCGTGCCGAACAGAACGCGCGGTTGCTTGCCACCACGAACGGGGTGCGGGTGCGCCGCGGTGAGCTCTGCCAGCAAGGCGTTGAACTTACCCGTGGGGATGCGGGTATCCCACGACTCGAGGGCGCGCTCCAGTGCTGGGGCAAGCTTCTCAAGGTGACGACCGGTGGTAGCCGAGATGTTGACGCGGGGTGCCCACGACACGTGAGCGAGGTCTTGCTCAATCTCGCGCTCAAGGTAGCGGCGACGATCATCGTCGAGGAGGTCCCACTTGTTGAACGCCAACACGAGGGCGCGACCGGATTCAAGAACCAAGTCGATGATGCGAACATCTTGCTCGCTAATCGGCTCGCTGACATCGATCATGACAACGGCAACTTCGGCCTTCTCAAGAGCGGCACTGGTGCGAAGCGTGGCGTAGAAGTCGGCACCCTGTTGGAGGTGTACGCGACGGCGGATGCCCGCAGTGTCAACAAATCGCCAGATCTTGCCACCGATGTCAACTTGCTCGTCAACGGGGTCACGCGTGGTTCCGGCAAGCTCGTTGACAACAACGCGCTCCTCGCCAGCGGCCTTATTCAGCAGGGATGACTTGCCCACGTTGGGGCGACCAAGAATCGCAACGCGGCGGGGGCCACCGACCTCCTGCTTGGCAACAGCCGAGATGAGGGGAAGCTTGGAGACGACCATGTCGAGCAGGTCGGCAATGCCGCGGCCATGCAAAGCGGAGACGGGGTAGGGCTCGCCGAGACCGAGCGACCACAGTTCGGCAATGAGGGGCTCTTGACGTGAGTCATCGACCTTGTTGGCGATGAGGTAGACGGGCTTCTTGGCCTTACGCAGCATGCGCACGACGTGCTCGTCGGTTGCGGTTGCGCCCACGTTGGCGTCGACGACGAAGAGGACGGCGTCGCAAAGGTCAATGGCAATTTCGGCCTGTGCGGCCACAGAAGCGTTGATGCCCTTGGCATCGGGCTCCCAGCCGCCGGTGTCCACGAGCGTGAAGTGGCGGGTGTTCCACTCCGACTTGTACGAGACGCGGTCGCGGGTCACCCCAGGGGTGTCCTCAACGACAGCCTCGCGGCGGCCCAAAATACGGTTAACCAGAGCTGATTTGCCCACGTTGGGGCGACCGACCACGGCCAGCACAGGAAGTGCCGGGAGGTAGGTGATCTTGTCGGGGTCTTCGGTGATGGTATCGAGCAGGTCGAAGTCATCTTCGTCAAGTTCGTAGTCATCGAGGCTGGCGCGCAGCGAGATCGCGCGCGCGGAAGCTAGTTCTTCGTCGAGGCTGTCGAGACGCTCGGTAAGCGCACCAACTTCGTTTTCGGCGTCAAAGACATCGTCGTCGCCGGGTGTCTGATGAGCAACCATGGGTGTTCTCCTTCGTGCGAATCACGACGTGCGGGATGTAATGACTTCAACGACCGCATCAATCGTTTCCTCATAGGCGAGGAGCGTGGAATCTACGGTCACAACGCCATCGGCGGCAGTCATGAAGTCTGATACACGGGAGTCAGCCACATCTCTGGCACGTAACTGTGACGCCGTATTCGCTTGCGATTCCGTTGGTAATTCCGCGGAACGCCTTGCCATTCTAGCCTCTTCTGAGGCTGTCAGTAGGATGCGCACGTTGGCGTCGGCGGCAACCACCGTCGTGATGTCCCGACCCTCGGCAATAACGCCGGGTTTCGGGGTGCTCTGCATGGTGGCGCGAAACAGGTTGTTGAGGTGAACGCGCACCGCGGGAACCCGCGCGATGAGGCTCACCACACCGGTGACACGGGGTTCGCGGATGGCATCCGTGATGTCATGCTCGCCCACCCGCACGAAATAGTCATCGGGATCGGTGCCAATGGAATAGGCGAAAGTGGGCAGCGATTCGATGACGGATGCCTCATCGCTGGCATCGATTCCCTCATTCAAAACGTGCCAGGCGAGGGCGCGGTAGGCCGCTCCCGTGTCGAGGTATGAGAAGCCGAGGCGGCGAGCAACGGCCTTACTCACGCTCGACTTACCACTGCCGGCGGGGCCATCTAGGGCAACAACAATGGGGGTCATGCGGCAATCCTCCAGCCGAGCTTTTGCAACTCGGCGGTCAACGTATCAACAACTTCGGGCAGAACAGAGAACTCGACGAGCCCCATTTGGGCACCCTCAGCGTGCTCGAGGCGCAGATCTTCGAGGTTGATGCCCAGCTCGCCAATTTCAGTGAGCAGCCGAGCCAGCTGGCCGGGAGTATCGTCGATCAACACGATGAGGGACGCGAACCGGCGGTTCTGGCCGTGCTTGCCGGGGAGGCGAGCCACACCGTCATTGCCGGCGGAGATTTCGCGGGCAATGGCCCGCCGCGATCCCGGAGCATCGACATTACGCAGGGCTTGGGTCATTTCGGCCAAGTCATCTTGCAGGCGCTCGAGCACGGTGACAACCGCTTCGCTGTTGGCGCTCAGAATCTGGATCCACAATTCGGGCGAACTAGCCGCAATGCGGGTGACATCGCGCAGGCCCTGGCCGGCAAGGCGAACGGCATCATCCGAGGCATTCTGCAATTGCTTCGCCATGAGGGAAGAGATGATCTGCGGCACATGCGAGACGAGACCAACGGCATCGTCATGAGCTTCGGGCGTCATCTCAATCGTGAGAGCGCCAAGATCATGCGCGAGGTCTTCCACCAGCGAGAGCGCCCACTGAGGAGTGCGGTCATCGCGGCAGATCACCCACGGGCGCCCCAAGAAGAGGTCACCGCGGGCGGAAATCGTGCCGCCGCGCTCACGCCCGGCGAGCGGGTGCGACCCGATGTAGTGCGTGAGGTTGACGCCGCGCTCTTGTAGCTCGTGCAGGGGGGCCAGTTTCACGCTGGCGACGTCGGTCACCACCGCTTTGGGAAAACGGAGGAGTTCGGCCTCAATGGTGTCAGCCGTGACATCCGGCGGAACACACACCACAATCAGGATGGGGTTGTCGTCTGCTGTTGCAGCTCGACCGGCCCCGAGGTCAACGGCCAGACGCACACTCGAGGGTGAGGCATCGGCGAGAACAACGTCGACGCCCTGGGACCGAAGCGAGAGCGCAATGCTGCCGCCAAGGAGCCCCGTGCCGACAACGCGAACCTGGCCACTCAAGCGGGCAGAAGTGGTGCTTTCTTTCACGTTACTTTCCTCGCATTTTTGCTGCTTCTGCGGCCTTGGCGTCCTGCTCGTCTTGCCAGGGATCCGCCTCAAAGCCGTCATCATCATCAAAATCGTCATCGTCAAAATCGTCGTCGTCGAATTTATCGGCAGAAACAGGGGCTGCGGGCATCACTGCTTCTTCGACCGGGCGCGACAGTGTCAAGAGCTGTCCGAGCTCGGCCTTCGTCAGGCGACGCAACTGGCCGACCTGCAGTGTGCCCAGGTTCAGCGGGCCAAACTGCCGACGAACCAGCTCCACGACGGGATGCCCCACGGCATCCATCATGCGACGCACGATGCGGTTGCGGCCGGAGTGCAAGGTGAGCTCGACTAACGATGTTCCCTCGGTCTGCGAGTACGTCAGCAAGCGCGCTCGGTCGGCTTGAATGAAACCGTCCTCGAGCGAGAAACCCTTGGTGAGCTTGCTGAGAGTCTGCGGCGATACCTTGCCCGTCACCTTGGCGATATACGTCTTGGTCACCCCAAACTTGGGGTGCGCAAGCACGTGGGCCAGGTCGCCATCATTGGTGAGAATCAGCAGTCCGCTGGTTTCCGCATCCAGACGGCCGACATTAAAGAGGCGCTCGTCGAACTGATTCGTGAACTGGGTGAGGTCAGGGCGTCCTCGATCATCACTCAGCGACGACACAATGCCGACAGGCTTATTGAGCATGACGTACACCTTGCTGGTGTCGGTCTGAACGGCAACGCCATCGACGGTGACCTGGTCAACCTCAGGGTCAACACGCATTCCGGGAGACACCACAATGGTGCCGTTGACACTGACGCGACCCTGGGCAATCATGTTCTCGGCCACGCGCCGTGAGCCGACCCCGGCCGATGCCATAACTTTTTGAATCCGGATGCCCGTGGGCTCATCGCCCCAGGTCGGAATGGGGGGACGTTCATGGTTATCGTGCGTCGACATCGAAGCCTTCCGTACCGTCGGAAAGCAACGGAGAAATGTGGGGCAAGTCATCAAGAGAATTGATGCCCAGTTGAACGAGCAGAAGCTCGGTGGTTCCATACAAAATTGCACCGGTCTCGGTGTCGGTCTGCACTTCGGTGATCATGCCGCGGCTGACCAACGTGCGCACCACGGAATCCACGTTCACCGCGCGAATCGACGCGATCTGGCCGCGGCTGATGGGTTGCTTGTACGCAATGACGGAGAGGGTTTCCAGAGCCGCTTGGGAGAGCTTGGTGGGGTTCTGGGTGAGAACAAAGTCGGCCACAACGGAGTCAAATCGTTCGCGCACATAGAACCGCCAGCCGCCACCCACCTCGCGCAGTTCGAAACCACGCTCGGGGCCCTCGCCTTTGCCATCGAGGTCTGTGACGAGCCCTTCAATCGCGGCTTTGACGGCCTTGACGGGAACGCTCAGCGCGGTGGCCAGCGAGACGAGGCTCTGAGGCTCGTCAGCGATCATCAAGATGGCCTCGAGGGCGCGCTCGAGCTGAATCGAGTCGGTTTCAGGATTCTCAATAACGGCGTGATCGGTCATCGTTTTATCGGTCATAGTCGGCTCCCAAGTTGGCGAGGTTCTCATCGGACCAGCTGGTGGCAGCCCAGCTCAGGGTCAGCTCCCCCAGTGGTTCGTCTTGTTCGAAGGTGATGGCGGCGTGCCGGTAGAGCTCGAGCACGGCCAAGAAACGGGCAACAATGATTCCAGCAACGGCGGTGGTTCCGAGAGCAGCATCCGCAATCAATTCCCGAAAGGTGACCGGCTTTCCCCGGCGAAGCGCGCTCACCACAATGGCGGCCTGCTCCCGGATGCTGACCAACGGGGCGTGCAGGTGGTCGAGGCCGACAATTGGAATCTCGCGCGGAGCAAATGCCAAGAGCGCCAGAGCGGCGAAGTCCTCGGGGCTGGTCGTCCAGATGAGTTCGGGAACGCTTTGGCGAAAGCGATCTTCGAGGCGAACCACGCGCGGGGTGCGAGTCGATTCTGCTTCGAGCGCGTTAGCGAACCAGATGGAGACATCTTTGAAGGCGCGGTACTGCAGAAGACGGGCGAAGAGCATGTCGCGCGCCTCAAAGAGGGCGGCATCTTCGGCGTCGACGAGTTCGCCTTGCGGGAGAAGTCCGGCCACTTTCAAGTCAAGAAGGGTCGCTGCGACAACCAAGAATTCCGTGGCCTGATCGAGCTCCTCGGCGGTGTTCAACCCTTTGAGGTACTGAATGAATTCGTCGGTGACGGCACTGAGAGAAATCTCGGTGATGTCGAGTTCGTGCTTGGCAATGAGCGAGAGCAGCAGATCAAACGGGCCCTCGAATCCGCGAACAGCAACCCGAAAGCCTGTCTCCTCCGGGGGCGACGATGTGAGCGACTCGACCTTAAGCGACTGCGCCACGTTCGATCAGTTCTCGGGCCAGCTGACGGTAGGCCTCGGCCGCAGCGTGCTCGGGAGCGAACTGGGTGATGGGCTGGCCGGCAATCGAGGCATCCGGAAATTTAACGGTTCTGCTGATGGCGGTATCAAAAACCTTGTCGTCGAAGATTTCGACAACGCGCTCCAACACCTCACGCGAGTGCAAGGTGCGGGGGTCATACATGGTGGCCAAAATGCCGTCGAGCTCAATCGCCGGGTTGAGGCGATCGCGAACCTTGTCAATCGTCTCAATGATCAAGGCAACACCGCGCAGAGCGAAGAACTCGCACTCCAACGGAATGAGAACGCCGTGTGCCGCGGTCAACGCGTTCACCGTGAGGAGTCCCAGCGAAGGCTGGCAGTCAATAAAGATGACGTCGTAGTCGTTGCGCACCTGACGGAGCACGCTGGCCAAGATTTGTTCGCGGGCAACCTCGTTGATGAGTTCCAGCTCGGAGTTGGCGAGGTATTGATTCGCCGGAATGACGTCAAGGCCTTCTACAGAGGTGTGCTGAATCACTTTGTAGGCGTCTTTTTCAGTGCCCTTGAGGAGGTCGTAAATGGTGGGAACGTCGTGGGCTTGAACACCGAGTCCCACGGAGAGGGCGCCTTGCGGGTCGAAGTCAACGGCCAAAACTTTGCGACCGTAGTCTGCCAGGGACGCTGCTAGTGAAATGGTGGTCGTGGTCTTGCCGACGCCACCCTTTTGGTTGCACAACGCGATGACGCGGGCAGGGCCGTGCGAGGACAGGGCGGGGGGCACCGGAAAATCACGCAAGGGCCGACCGGTCGCGCCGATTTTTACGCCATCTTTGTAGACAAATGCCACTGTTGCCGCCCTCCCGGGTGAGATTGTGGCGGGAAACCCGCGATCATTGGTGCTCTGTAATTCTATGGGTTCACGGGCGGTTCGCGGGGGGCTTCGCGCCGAGCTCTGGGGTGCGCCGTGATGTAGGTCTCCCGCAGAGTATCGGCGGTCACCAGCGTGTAAATCTGGGTTGTGGCAACGGAGGCGTGCCCCAGCAACTCCTGAACCACCCGCACGTCGGCCCCACCGGCCAAGAGGTGCGTCGCAAAGCTGTGCCGAAACGTGTGCGGTGAGAGTTCGATTCCCAGCTTGGCGCGCTCCCCCGCCTCGCGAATGATGAGCCACGCCATTTGCCGCGACACTCGCGCCCCGCGGGGGCCGAGGAAGAGGGCCGGCGTTGAGCTTCCCCGAGCCGAGTAGAGCGGGCGAACCCGCACAAGATACGCATCGAGGGCGGCGCGAGCGAAGGAACCCACCGGCACAATGCGTTGCTTGCCCCCCTTGCCCCGCAGACGGATGAGGCCATCTTCGCCCGAAACGTCATCGACGTTCAGCGACACGGCCTCGGTTATGCGAGCCCCCGTGGCGTAGAGGAGTTCGAGCAAGGCCCGGTCGCGCACCCGCCCCTCGTCATCGCCTTCGACTGCTGCCAGCAAGGCTGCCATCTGGTCGATCGTGATGGCCTTGGGGAGCCTCTTGGGCAGTTTCGGCGGGGCGAGGTCGACGGTCACGTCGTTCTCGAGCACCGCTTCCTCGACCAAAAACTTGTGGAACCCCCGAATCGACGAGAGCGTTCGGGATTGGCTTGAGGCGGTCAAGGGTTTTTCGGCCCGCGTGGCCAAGGACTGCAGGTAGGCACTCACCTCGGGCAGGGTGACGCTTTCAATGTCGATGATGCCGCGCGCGAGCATCCACTCGCCATAGGCACGAAGGTCACGCGTGTAAGCGGCGACGGTATTGGCCGAGAGGCCGCGCTCAATCGAGACGTAACGCAGGTAGTTGCTCTGCGCGCGCTCGAAATTCATCGTGCGGTCGCATCCCGCCAGCGGCGCATGGGCCAAGGGGAATCACCGGGCAGGAGGGTGCTCCAGCCGCGAGCCCGTGATGCGTGAGCGCTCAAAATGGCGATCAAAATGACAGAGTTCGTGATTCGGCGATTCAGCGCCGCCTCATACGCGTCATCCAGGCTCACCCAGCGAAGCTCGATATCGGCTTCTTCGCCCCTGCGGTCAAAAGCCTCGTCAATGGCATGCAGGCTGCGCGCCACAAAAATGCGCACGATTTCGTTGCTGCCGCCGGGGCTCGTCGAGAAATCCGACAGCACGCTCCAGTCATCGGCCACGAGGTCAACTTCCTCGGCCAGCTCGCGCTTGGCAGCTTCGAGCGGGTCTTCCCCTTCGATGTCGAGCAGCCCCGACGGAATCTCCCACTCCCTCAACCGCACAGCGTGACGGTATTGGCGAATCGCCAAAATGCGATCCTCGTCGTCAATCACGAGCACGGCCACGGCTCCGGTGTGCGCCACAAAGTCGCGCCCCAAGGTGTCTTGGTTATACCGAAAAGTTTCATGACGGATGTTCCACACCCGCCCCGTGAACACAGTCGACTCGTCGACAATCTCAACGTCGGCGGGCTGATCCATGAGGACCTCGGCGTCGTTGAGACCAGAGGCCTCGATTGCTTCGCGCACGACGTTGGCTTATGCGGCTTCGATATCGAACAGGCGGCTGGCCTGCTGACGTGCCAGCGATGCCTCCACCAAACCGGCAAACAGGGGGTGCGCGTGGTTGGGGCGCGACCGCAGTTCGGGGTGGGCCTGAGTGGCAATGTAGAAGGGGTGCACGGTTCGTGGCAACTCCACGAACTCCACGAGCTGCCCATCGGGCGACGTTCCTGAGAACACCAGGCCGGCGTTTTCAATTTGGCCGCGGAACGCATTGTTCACCTCGTAGCGGTGACGGTGGCGCTCATCGATGAGCTCGGAGCCATACAGTTCGGCGGCCAGTGAGCCCTTGGTCAGCGCGGCAGGGTACAGACCGAGTCGCATCGTGCCGCCCATGTCGCCCGCGTTGATGATGTCGATTTGCTCGGCCATTGTTGCAATGACGGGCGTCGGGGTTTCGGGATCAAACTCGGACGAGGACGCATCCGGCAAATCAGCCTGGGTGCGGGCATATTCGATAACCATGCACTGCAGGCCGAGGCACAGACCAAGGGTAGGGATACCGTTTTCGCGGGCAAAGGTGAGGGCGCCGAGCTTGCCTTCGATACCGCGGATGCCGAACCCACCGGGCACACAGATACCGTCGAGGTCGCCCAAGTTCTTGGCGGCATCTTCGGGGTCTTCGCAGTCATCCGAGGGAATCCAGCGAATGTTGACCTTGGTGCGGTGAGCAAAGCCACCAGCGCGCAGGGCCTCGGTGACCGAAAGATAGGCATCCGGTAAATCAATGTACTTACCGACCAGGCCAATGGTGACCTCGTGCGAAGGGTCATGAACGGCAGCGAGCAATTCTGCCCAGCCGTCCCAGTTGACCTCGCCACAGACGAGGCCCAGCTGCGCGACGATGTACGCATCGAGGCCCTGCGTGTGCAGCATGGTGGGGATGTCGTAAATCGACGAAACGTCGACGGCGTTGACCACGGCATCTTCATCGACGTCACACATCAGAGCGATTTTGCGCTTGTTGGACTCGGTGACGGGGCGGTCACTGCGAAGAACGAGGGCATCGGGCTGAATGCCGATGGAGCGCAAGGCGGCAACGGAGTGCTGAGTGGGCTTGGTCTTTTGCTCACCCGAGGCACCCATGAAGGGAACCAGTGAGACGTGCACGAAGAAGACGTTCTTGCGGCCGAGTTCATGGCGCACTTGGCGAGCCGCCTCAATGAAGGGCTGGCTCTCGATGTCACCGACAGTGCCACCGATTTCGGTGATGATGACGTCGGGCTTGATGGCGTCTTCGGCCTGCAAGCGCATGCGGCGCTTGATCTCATCTGTGATGTGCGGGATGACTTGCACGGTGTCACCCAAG
This sequence comes from Microbacteriaceae bacterium, assembly GCA_947443745.1. Classification (GTDB taxonomy): domain Bacteria; phylum Actinomycetota; class Actinomycetes; order Actinomycetales; family Microbacteriaceae; genus Alpinimonas. Next base: position 12,383 of record CANEXL010000034.1, read on the forward strand.
TATTCGCCACGACGCTCTTTGGCGATGACCTGCGAATAGATCTGCCCGGTGGTGACGTTTGCCGCCTGGCCGAGGTTGATGTTGAGGAAACGCTCGTAGTGGCCGATGTCGAGGTCCGTCTCGGCGCCGTCGTCGGTGACGAAGACTTCACCGTGTTGAAACGGGTTCATCGTGCCGGGATCAACGTTGAGGTACGGGTCTAGTTTCTGCATCACAACGCGAAGGCCGCGTGCGGTAAGAAGATTGCCCAGACTTGCGGCCGTGAGGCCTTTACCAAGAGACGAGACGACGCCTCCGGTGACAAAAATGTGCTTGGTCACGCTATTTCCCGAAGTATCTACCACGGGGTTTAACTCTATCAGCGAGCAGTAGCGAGCTCGATCAATTCTCGGGCGTGTGCGAGACCACTTTCTGAATCGGGAAGGCCCGAGAGCAATCTGGCCATTTCGGCGACGCGCGCTTCACCGCGCAGAGCCTGCACACTACTGACAGTTACTTCTCCCCCGGTGTCTTTGACGACGCGAAGGTGATTGGTAGCAAAGGCGGCAACCTGAGCGAGGTGGGTGACGACGATGACCTGGGCCTTCTCCGAAAGTTTCGCCAGGCGTCGCCCAATTTCAATGGCGGCTGCACCGCCGACACCGGCGTCGACCTCGTCGAAGACGAACGTGGGAACGCTGTCTTCGCCGGCGATGACGACCTCAAGAGCCAGCATGACGCGCGAAAGTTCACCACCAGAAGCACTGCGGGCAACGGGGCGGGGCTCGGCTCCCAAATGCGGGCGCAGCAAGAACTCGACGGCATCCGCCCCCTGAAGAGTGGGTTCGGCGACCTCGGTCACCGTGACAAAAAGCTCGGCGTCGGGCATGGCTAACGCGGCCAGTTCGGCGGAAACAAGGGCGGCCATGCGGGCGGCGGCTTCAACCCGAATGCCGTGCAGGGCGATGGCGCCATCCACCACGAGGGTCAAGTCGGCGTTCACAATTTGCGTAAGTTCGGTGATGCGCTCGGCGTCGCTCTCGAGTTCGCTGAGGCGCGCTCCGCCCGTTTCGCCGAACGCAATGACCTGCTCGAGAGTGGGGCCGTACTTGCGCATGAGGGTAGCCAACTCGGCTCGACGCTCTTGGATGATGTCGAGGTCGTGCTCGCCCTCACCCTCAAGATTGGCGAGGTGACTAGAGAGGCGATGAGCGACATCGGAAAGCTGGAACGAGACCTGCGCCAGTTCCTCGGCAACGGCATCAAGGGTGGGGTCAACTCCGGTGACTCGGCCAAGTTGACGGCGCGAGGCATCCACAAGGGCCAAGGCATCGCCGCCTTCGGCCTCCTCGGAATTCAGAGCCTCGCGAGCAAGCGCCGTTGCCGTGCGAAGTTCTTCGGTGTGGGTGAGACGCTCGGCCAGAGTCGCCAAGGACTCGTCTTCGCCGGACTGCGGGGCGACGGCTGCTATCTCGGCAACAGAGAGACGAAGTTCTTCGGCCTCTCTCGACCGCTGCTCTTGGGCCGTGACGATGTTCTGCAGCTCGGCCGCGTTGGCGTGCCAACGGCGGAACGCATGCTGGTAGTCGGCGAGCGCTGCCGCGAAATCGGCCCCGGCGAAGCGGTCGAGGGCGTCACGCTGGGCGACGGTGGAGCGCAGGCGTGACTGGTCGGACTGACCGTGCACGGCCACCAGGCGCTCCCCCAGCTCGGTGAGTAAGGACACGGGAGTACTGCGACCACTGACGACAGCGCGCGAGCGACCTTCCGCGGAGACGGATCGCCCCAGCAGGAGTTCATCATCGGCGAGCTCTACACCGGCGTCGGTCACCATCTCTTGAATTGACTCGGGGTCGGCCAGTACCCAGCGGCCTTCCACCCACGCGGTGTCGCTCCCGGAGCGCACGGTGCTGGCATCGGCACGTGCTCCACGCAGCAGCGCCAAGGCGGTGACGACCATGGTCTTACCCGCGCCGGTCTCCCCCGTGATCGCAGTAAACCCTGGCCCAAGGGGCAAGACAGCCTCGGAGATGACCCCGAGGTTTCTAATGCGAATTTCTTCAATCACGGGCGGCCGGGCCTCTCCAGCCGTTGACCGGCAGGGTGAACTTGGTGACCAGACGATCGGTGAAGGGGGCGGGGTGCAGGCGCGCCAACAACACGGGGATGGGCGAGCGAGTAACGATGACCCGTGCTCCCGGTGGGAGATCAAATGTTCGGCGCCCATCGCACCAGAGAACAGCAGTGACACCGTTCTCCTCATTTCCGCGCTTCATGATCTCGACCGCCAAGGTGGACTCGGGACCGACCACCAAGGGGCGCGCAAACAAAGCATGAGCTGACATGGGGACGAGAAGCATGGCATCAACGGTGGGCCAGATAACGGGGCCGCCGGCGGAGAACGCGTAGGCCGTTGACCCGGTGGGAGTCGCCATGATGATGCCGTCGCACCCAAAGGAAGACAGAGGGCGGCGATCTACCTCAATGACGACTTCGAGCATGCGCTCGCGACTGGCCTTCTCTACGGTGGCTTCGTTCAACGCCCACGACTGAAAGACGACCGTGGTCCCGGATTTCACCCGCACCGAGAGCGTCATGCGCTCCTCAACGGTGTACTCGCGGGCAAGCACCCGTGCCACCGTGTCGGCAATGCCATCGCGTTCCGTTTCGGCCAGAAAACCAACGTGACCGAGGTTGACGCCCAGCAGAGGAACAGTGGCACCGCGCAGAAGTTCGGCGGCCCGCAAGATGGTGCCGTCGCCGCCCACCACAATGGCGCACTCGATCTCGGCAATGGACACATCGTTTTCGAGGACAGCAATGGAATCAAGATCCGGCGCGACAGCGGAGACCGCCGCGAGCTCAACCTCACGCAAGACAGGAACAACGCCGGCATCGCGCAGAAGGCGGCACACCTGAACGGAGGCCTCGAGAGGAGCCTCCTGGGTCGCGTGGGACACGACAAGGATGTAGCGCGTGCCGTGTGACATTGCCTAGGCTCCCGCCAGCTTGGTGACCGTGTCTAACCATTCTGTCGGATTTGTGCCCCGGGTGGCAGAGAACCAGACCACATATTCGTGGTTGCCTAAGGCCCCAATGATTGGGGAGGAGATGAGCCCGGCGGTGCCGAGCCCATTGTCGAACGCCGCCCACAGAACTTTGGTCACCGCATCCATGCGCAGGCCGGGGTTGGTGACGATCCCTTCACGGATGCGGGTCTTTCCGACCTCGAACTGTGGCTTGATGAGGAAGATGAAATCTGCCCCCGGTGCCGCACTAGCCTTGAGCGCTGGGATGACCATGGTGAGAGAGATAAAGGAGAGATCGGCGACGACCACAGTGGCGGCAAAGGGGGCTCCGAGCAGACCCGCCAGATTTTCGGGAGTGAGATAGCGCGCGTTGACACCCTCCAGCACCTTCACTCGCCCATCACTTCGCAGCAGCGGTGAAATCTGGGTGTGGCCGACATCCAGGGCCACGACTTCTTTCGCACCGCGCTCCAGCAAAACCTGAGTAAAGCCGCCGGTGGAAGCGCCGATGTCGAGGCAATCGCGCCCCGCAACATCCACGTCAAAAGCATCGAGGCCCGCCATGAGTTTGTGCGCTGCGCGTGACACGTAGTGATCGAGACGATCGACTGTTATCTCGGTGCCCTCCGGAACCCGGTAAGACGCCTTGATGATGGCCTTACCGCCGATGCGCACTCGCCCAGTGGCAATCAGTTCGGCAGCGTGCGTGCGCGAACGGGCAATGCCGCGTTCCGCCAGAGCGGCATCCAAACGTTGACCTTGTTCGGAAGGAACCTCGGGAGCACCGATCACGCGTCGGCACCCATCAGGTCCGCACGCGTCGCTGTGGGAGCAGCGTTCACGTTAGAGAGCTCCGGACGGCAGGTCGCCGCCCTCAAGTTGCGCGCGCAAGGCGTCGTACAGCTGCGCGTAGCCGTCGGCGCGTTGCTCGAGAGGCTGGTCTTCGACGACCGACAGGGTCGACATCAGGCCCTCGTTGGCCTCAGATTCCGGATGCGCATTCACAGTCTCTAGGTTACCCGACGTCCCGCTGAAAGGCCGCCCAATGCGTGGCATTGACGCGCCTAGAGGTGACGCTCGTCGACTCCGTTGTAGGCCGAAAGTGGGCGGATCAGGGCGTTAGAGGCCGTCTGCTCCATGATGTGTGCCGTCCAGCCGGTGACACGGGCGGCTACGAAGAGCGGCGTGAACGTGAGGGTGTCAAAACCCATCAAGTGGAATGCCGGACCGGAGGGGTAATCGAGGTTGGGCAGGATGCCGGTGCGCTCCGTCATCGCGGCCTCGAGACCGTTGTACAGCTCGAGAACATCGGGACGGTTGTAGTGCTCCGTGAGCCGCACCATGGAATCGCGCATGGTGGGAACCCGTGAGTCACCCTTCTTATAGACGCGGTGACCGAATCCCATGATCTTGCGCTTCTCGGCGAGCGCGGCGGCAAGCCATTCCTTGGAGCGGTTCTCCGCATCCGGCCCGAAACCAATCTCGGTGAAGATATGCAGCACGGCCTCGTTCGCTCCGCCATGCAGGGCTCCCTTGAGCGCGCCGATTGCACCGGTGACCGCAGAGTAGAGATCGGACATTGTCGACGTAATGACGCGGGCCGTGAATGTGGACGCGTTGAAGGAGTGCTCCGCATACAAGATGAGCGAGACGCGGAAGGCGTCGATGACGACCGCATCCGGAACCTCACCAAAGGTCATCCACAAGAAGTTTGCGGAGTAGTCCAGATCGGCC
>CANEXL010000035.1 GCA_947443745.1 Microbacteriaceae bacterium
AGGATATATCTTGATATCAAGAGACTTTTTTGCGATCTAGAGAGATTGCAAACACCGCACCAACAGAAGGAGCATCCTCGTGTCTGCAGTAAACAGCTTTGGCGCTAAAAATACCCTCGATGTCGCTGGTAAAACCTACGAAGTTTTCCGATTGGATGCCGTCAAGGGCTCAGAGAAGCTTCCTTACAGCCTCAAGGTATTGCTAGAGAACCTTCTCCGCACGGAGGATGGCGCGAACGTCACAGCAGCTCAGATTGATGCCCTCGGCAACTGGATTCCCACTGCGGAGCCTGACACCGAAATTCAATTCACCCCCGGACGCGTCATCATGCAGGACTTCACCGGCGTGCCCTGCATCGTCGACCTTGCAACGATGCGCGAGGCGGTCGCAGAACTCGGCGGCGACCCCTCCAAGATCAACCCTCTTGCACCTGCCGAACTTGTGATCGACCACTCCGTTGTGGCCGACCTTTTTGGCACGGCAGATTCATTGGCACGCAACGTTGAAATTGAGTACGAGCGCAACGGAGAGCGTTACCAATTCCTTCGTTGGGGTCAGTCGGCGTTCAACGACTTTAAGGTTGTTCCTCCCGGAACGGGAATCGTCCACCAGGTCAACATCGAGTACTTGGCGCGCGTAACGATGTCTCGTGAAGTCGATGGCGTTCTTCAGGCGTACCCCGACACGTGTGTCGGAACCGACTCGCACACGACCATGGTCAACGGACTCGGCGTTCTCGGTTGGGGCGTCGGCGGAATTGAGGCCGAGGCTGCAATGCTGGGACAGCCCGTTTCCATGCTGATCCCCAAGGTTGTCGGCTTCAAGCTTTCGGGCCTGATTCCCTCCGGCGTGACGGCGACAGACGTTGTTCTGACAATCACCGAGAAGCTTCGCAAGCACGGCGTTGTTGGAAAGTTCGTCGAGTTCTACGGACCCGGTGTTGCCTCTGTTCCCCTGGCAAACCGTGCCACCATCGGAAACATGAGCCCCGAGTTTGGGTCGACCGCAGCGATGTTCCCCATCGACGACGTCACCCTGGGTTACATGCGCCTCACGGGTCGCCCCGAAGACCAGGTTGCTCTCGTTGAGGCGTACGCCAAGCTCCAGGGGCTGTGGCACAACGTTGACGCCGAGCCTGTCTTCAGCGAGTACCTTGAGCTCGACCTCTCCACGGTCGTCCCTTCCATTTCTGGCCCCAAGCGCCCTCAAGACCGCATTGAGCTTACGCACGCTAAGAAGCAGTTTGCGAACGATCTCAGTAACTACGGTGCGGGCAAGTCGACGACCATCACGATGGCCGGCGAAGAGTCCTTTGAGCTGACCAACGGTGCTGTCGCGATTGCCGCCATTACGTCGTGTACCAACACCTCAAACCCGTCCGTCATGATGGCCGCTGGGCTGCTGGCACGCAACGCTGCAGACAAGGGCTTGAAAACAAAGCCGTGGGTCAAGACGACACTCTCGCCCGGCTCCAAGGTCGTGACCGATTACTACGACAAGTCTGGTTTGACGACGTCGCTCGAACAGCTCGGCTTCTTCTCCGTCGGCTACGGCTGCATGACGTGCATCGGAAACTCGGGCCCCATCATCGATGAGGTCTCTCACGCCGTTCAAGAAAATGACCTTGCGGTCACCGCAGTGTTGTCGGGAAACCGTAACTTTGAGGGCCGTATCAACCCCGACGTCAAGATGAATTACCTGGCATCACCTCCGTTGGTTATTGCGTACGCCCTGGCTGGCACGATGGACTTTGATTTCGAGACCGATTCGCTCGGTACGGGAAACGACGGCAAGCCCGTCTACTTGGCAGACATTTGGCCAGACGCTGCCGAAGTACAAAGCATCATTTCGTCGTCGATCGACACGGACATGTTCACTCACCAGTACTCCGGCGTTTTCGACGGAGACGCTCTGTGGCAGAACCTGCCCACCCCCGCTGGTGTTACCTTCGCCTGGGATGCCGATTCGACCTACGTTCGCAAGCCACCGTACTTCGAGGGAATGAACAAGACGCCTTCCGCCGTCACGAACATCTCGGGTGCACGTGTTCTTGCCGCCTTAGGTGATTCCATCACCACAGACCACATTTCCCCTGCCGGAACGATTAAGGCTGGCACACCGGCCGCCGAGTACTTGGAGGCCAACGGCGTTGGTCGTTCGGACTACAACTCGTACGGCTCGCGACGCGGAAACCACGAGGTCATGATTCGTGGAACGTTCGCGAACATCCGTCTCCGCAACCAGCTTTTGACCGATGTCGAGGGTGGTTACACACGTGACTTCACTACGACGGATGCGCCTCAGGCGTTCATCTACGACGCTAGCGAGAAGTACCAGGCAGCCGGAACGCCTTTGGTCATTTTTGCCGGTAAGGAGTACGGCTCTGGTTCATCGCGTGACTGGGCAGCGAAGGGCACAAGCCTTCTTGGTGTTCGGGCCGTGATCACCGAGAGCTTCGAGCGCATTCACCGCTCTAACCTGATTGGAATGGGCGTTCTGCCCCTTCAGTTCCCTGAGGGTCAGACATGGGCAACTCTGGGGCTGGATGGGACCGAGGTCGTGAGCATATCTGGCATTGACGCCCTCAATGACGGTTCGACACCAAAGACCGTTCGTGTATCAGCCGTTCCCAGTGAGCATTCCGCTGCCGGTAAAGCGACAGTCGAATTCGATGCGATTGTTCGCATCGACACCCCAGGTGAGGCTGACTATTACCGCAACGGTGGAATTCTTCAATACGTGTTGCGTTCTCTTGTCGCGTAGTTGGGCTTTCGGGCACATTTCTTCGGGCGCTTCGTCCTAGAATTGCCCAATGCCTCTTCTTCCTTCCATCAACGGTCCCCGGGATCTTGATGGCCTCAGTTCGGCTCAACTTGTTGAGCTTGCGGGAGAAATCCGTGAGTTTTTGGTGCGCGAGGTTGCCCGTTCAGGCGGGCACCTCGGCCCCAACCTCGGGGTGGTTGAGACAACGATTGCCATCCACCGCGTCTTCGATTCGCCTAAAGATGCGATCGTTTTCGACACCGGGCATCAGTCTTATGTGCACAAGATACTGACGGGGCGCCAAGACTTCACTCATCTGAGGGAGAAGGGCGGCCTTGCCGGCTACCCGCAGCGATCGGAATCCGTTCACGACATCGTCGAAAGCTCGCACGCGTCCAGCTCGCTTTCTTGGGCTGACGGCATTTCTCGCGCCTTTTCGATGACGGGCCAGAACGACCGGCACGTTGTTGCCGTCGTCGGTGACGGCGCTCTCACCGGAGGTATGACGTGGGAAGCTCTCAACAACATCACCGATGACAACACACGCAACCTTGTCATCATCGTGAACGATAACGGTCGGTCTTATGCGCCCACCATCGGAGGCATGGCGCGTTATCTGGACACGGTGCGCACTAAGAAGGCCTATCGTAACCTGCACTTCACCAGTAGCCGGGTTTTCGACCGTCTTGGCCCGACGGCACGTGCTTTTTATCGCGGCATGCGCGGAGGAATGCATGGCTTCCTCAGCCGCTTCACGAACAACACTGCTCTCTATGCGAATCTCGATATTAAGTACGTCGGCCCTGTCGACGGCCACGACGTTCACGCCATGGAGGCCGCACTCCGTCAGGCAAAAAACTATGGTGCGCCCGTCATCGTGCACGCCATCACTCAAAAGGGCAAGGGCTACGAACCTGCTCGTCGAGACTTAGCTGACCAATTCCATGCCGTTGGCAAAATTGATCCTGAAACGGGAGAGCCCATTGGCTCCTCAAATTCCATCGCCTGGACCGACGTTTTTGGCGAGGAACTCGTTCGCCTCGCAGCCAAGAACGATCGCATTATGGGAATCACAGCGGCCATGCTCCGCCCCACCGGGCTGCATCACCTTCATGAAAAATTTCCCGACCGAGTGCTCGACGTCGGCATTGCCGAGCAGCACGCTGTCACGTCAGCAGCAGGCCTTGCGTTTGGGGGCATGCATCCCGTGGTCGCCCTCTACGCAACGTTCATCAATCGCGCCTTCGATCAAGTCTTGATGGATGTTGGTCTGCATCAAGCTGGGGTGACGTTCGTTTTGGACCGTTCGGGAGTGACCGGGCCCGATGGCCCCAGTCACCACGGCGTCTGGGATCTGTCTATTCTGCAAGTGGTTCCCGGAATTCGGATTGCGGCACCACGCGATGCGTCGCGCCTGCGTGAAGAACTCGCCGAGGCAACAGCAATCGACGACGCCCCCACGGTCATCCGTTTCCCGAAGGGAAGTGTTGGTGATGACATCGTGGCCACACGACGAACCCGTGATGGAGTTGACGTCCTTCGCGAGGCGCCCCACAAGGATGTTCTGATCGTAAGTATTGGATCATTCGCCAAACTAGGCCTGGATGTCGCTGAGCGGCTCTCTCAGCAGGGGATTGGCGCAACTGTCATAGACCCTCGGTGGGTCGTTCCTGTGGCTTCCAGCCTCGTTGAGATGGCAAGTGAGTATCGACTGGTCATCACTATCGAAGACGGTATTCGGGTTGGCGGCGTAGGAACCCGCATTCGCCAAGCCCTACGCGAAGCAGGAGTTGATACCGCCGTCGATGAACTGGGCCTCCCCGACCGATTCATTCAGCACGCCACACGCGAGCAGATTCTGGCGGAAGTCGGTCTCACCGCGCAAGATATTGCGCGGGATGTCGTCGCCCAAGTTTTGGGTTCGAAGATTCCGATGGCCCGCCCGCTTCCTGAAGAGGCTGACTTTATTGCGAGAGCCGAGAGCTCATAACCGTATAGAAAAGGCTGGGAGCGTGTGTCCACGTTCCCAGCCTTTTTTCTTCTTATGGTGTGCGGTAGGGGCTAAGCAACGCCCTTGATCAAGGGCTGGTGGAATGTTCCGCCGAATGCGCGTTCGCTAGCACCCACCCGGTCGAGGTAGGGGGTCACCCCGCCCATTTGGAAGGGCCATCCGGCGCCCATGATCATGCAGAGATCGATATCTTCGGCTCCATTGACGACCTTCTCGTCGAGCATGCGGTGAATTTCGTCAGCAAGCCCGTCTTCCACTCGGAGCCGAAATTCCTCGCCAGTAATCGGCGTCGTACCGCCACTCACGATCTTTTCGGCCTCCTTATCAAAACCGGTAACCTTGCCCTTTTTATCCCGAGCCAAAAGCTTTCCATGCTCAGCAAGGGTGTGCAGGTTGTCACTGCGATAAAAACGATCAGGGAATGCTGCGTAGTGGGTGTCGAGAACGTGCGCCCCGACCTTGAGTCCCACTAGCTCCAAAAGTTCACACGGTGTCATCGGAAGGCCGAAAGGCTTGAGGCCTGAGTCGATGACGCTCAACGGCGTTCCATTGTCGATGGCATGCATCGCTTCGCCGAGAAGGCGGGCGAGAAGGCGGTTAACAACGAATCCGGGGGAGTCCGTTGTGATGACAGCCGATTTGCGCAGGGACTTGGCTGTTTCCATAGCGGTGGCCAGTGCCGAATCATCGGTCTTTGTCGCGCGCACAACCTCAAGAAGGGGCATGACGGCTACGGGGTTGAAGAAATGAAATCCCACGAGACGTTCAGGATGGGCAAGTTTGGCGCCAATGGCGTCAACCGATAACGATGACGTGTTTGTCGCGAAGATTGCCGACTCGGGAGCGTATTTCTCGACGTCGGCAAAAACGTCCTGCTTGGCCGCAAGCTCCTCGAAGATTGCTTCAATGACCCAGTCGGCATCAGAAAAGTCGCTCAAGTTTGTCGTGGTCGAGACGAGGGCGTTCAAGCGCTTCGCCTCATCCGCTCCGATGCGACCTTTTTCGTGCAGAGAGGCAATCTGTTCGTGAATGTACGTCAGCGCGAGATCTAAGCGCTCTTGATTGATGTCGGTCAGCATGACGGGAACTCTCAGGCGACGCACGAAGAGCAGAGCAAACTGGCGAGCCATAAGGCCCGCCCCAATAATGCCAACCTTGGTGACCGGCCGGGCTAGTGCCTTATCGGGGGCCCCTGCCGGGCGCTTGGCGCGCTTTTGCACCAAGTTGAAGGCATAAATCGACGCACTGAACTGATCGCCAGAGATGAGCGCTGCCAGGGCCTCATCTTCACGAGCGAAACCCTCGGCTTTGGTACCTGATTTGGCTGCCGCCATGAGTTCGAGCGCAGCGTGGGGAGCCTTGGCAACCGTTCCCAGCCGTTCCTCGAGCATGGAGCGAGCCACTTTGATGGCAATATCCCACTTCACGAGACGCTCCGCTTTGGAAGGCTCATGCGGACGCTTTACCTTGATCGAGCCACTCAGCACCCCATCGGCCCATGCCAATGATTGCTCGAGAAAACGCACGGAATCAAACATGACATCGACGACGCCAAAACCGAGAGCGTCAGCGGCCGACATGGTGCGGTTGTTCTTGAGGGGGTTCTCAATGATGATCTTGAGGGCGTTTTCGATCCCAACGAGGTTGGGCATCAGGTACGCCCCACCCCATCCAGGAACCAGGCCGAGGAATGTTTCCGGCAGTGCCAAGGCTGGCGCGCTCGCATCAACAGTGCGATACGTGGCGTTCAGCGCGATTTCAAGGCCGCCTCCCAAGGCGAGCCCGTTCACGAAGACAAACGAAGGAACGCCGAGCTCCCCGAGGCGTCCCAGTGCGCGGTGACCCAGCTGGGAAAGCTTGCGGGCAATCTCCAGGGTGGTGATGTCTTGAACCTTGCTGAGATCGGCGCCAGCGGCAAGAATGTAAGGCTTTCCGGTCACGGCGACTCCCGCGATTTCTCCATGCTTTGCTCGCTCCGCGAGCCCCAAGAGGGTGGTATCGAATTCCAGCAGAGAGACGGGCCCCAGAGTGTTGGGCCGGGTGTGGTCAATACCGTTATCGAGCGTAACGAGGGCAAGAACTTTGCCGGAGGGCAACGTCACGTCGCGCACGAGGCTGTGGGTCACAACCTCATCACCGCTCACGGCGAGAAGGTCAGCAAAATCAATCGTGTCGTATTCAGTCATTAGTTGGATGCTCCCTTGTAGTTGGGGTTTTCCCAAATGACGGACCCGCCTTGGCCGAGGCCGATGCACATGGTGGTCAGTCCGTAGCGAACTTCTGGATGCCGAGCGAACTGATGGGCCAGGTGGATCATGAGGCGCACACCGCTCGAAGCTAAGGGGTGACCGAAGGCAATGGCGCCACCGTATTCGTTGACACGGGGGTCATCATCGGCCATGCCGAAGTAGTCGAGGAACGCAAGAACCTGAACCGAGAAGGCCTCATTGACTTCAAACAGACCAATGTCGTCAATGGTCAAGCCGGCCTTATCGAGTGCCTTAATCGTTGCTGGCACGGGACCGTATCCCATGACCTCCGGCTCGACACCCGCATAGGCAAACGATACCATAACCATTTTGATGCCAAGGTTGAGTTCCTTAGCCGCCTTTTCGCTCGCCAGTAAGGCAACGGTTGCACCGTCATTGAGTCCAGAAGAGTTACCGGCCGTTACGCGGCCATGGGCGCGAAATGGTGTTTTGAGCGCCGCAAGGCCTTCCATTGTGGTTTCAGGGCGGGGTGCTTCGTCAACGGACACCAAACCGAATCCTGATGCCGTGCGGTTCGCGACAGGAATCAGATCACCCTGAATGTGACCCGCAGCATACGCAGCCGCAACCTTTTGCTGGCTCCGCATTGCGTAGGCATCTGTCCGTTCCTTGGTGAGGTGTGGGAAGCGGTCATGAAGTCGCTCGGCGGTAGCCCCCATGTTGAGGGCGTCGGAACTCACCAGCTTTTCGGCGAGAAAGCGGGGGTTAGGATCGGCGTTGAATCCAATGGGGTGACGCCCCATGTGCTCCACGCCTCCCGCCAGAACGATGTCATAGGCGCCAAAGGCGATGCCACCCGCAGTGGCTGTCACCGCTGTCATGGCTCCGGCGCACATGCGGTCGATGGCGTAGCCGGGAACACTTTGGGGAAGACCGGCAAGCAGAGCAACGGTTCGCCCGAGGGTGAGACCTTGATCGCCCTGCTGAGTAGTTGCCGCGATGGCAACTTCATCAATCTTCGCAAGGGGCACATTAGGATTGCGCTCCAGCAGGCCGACCATCGCTTTTACCGCGAGATCATCGGCTCGTGTCTGCCAGTACACGCCTTTTTCGCCGGCACGGCCAAAGGGCGTGCGGACACCATCAACAAAAACGACACGGTCATTCGAGGGCATTGCATCTCCAAACAGTTGGTACTTCGAAGGCTAACGCCGTGCGCTGTGAAGTGCCTTACTCGATTGTGAGTGTCGACGACTCTTCGGGCTCTTCTGGCTTCTGATTTTGGGGTGCTTCCACAAAAGCGAGGGCAATGCGTTCCGCTGTTACGGCAACTTGCCACGCCCGGGCTCCGTGAGACAAAAGCGCAATCCCCACCGTTTCAGCAGTGATGTCGGCTGGTGGTTCCCACGCGACTTCGCGAAGCATTGAGGGTGTCAGCATGTTCTCGACCGGCATGCCTAATTCCTCGGCAACAATTTGGAGGGCTGCTCGGGCTTCGTTGAGACGGTCTAGTGCTTCGGGACGACGGTCCGCCCAGCTGCGTGGTGGAGGAATCGAGTCGCTTCGCACACGCATGGCCGGAAGATCCGTCACGAGGAGTCCACGAGAGATTGCATCCCACCAAGAGTCGAGCAGCGTGCGACTCGCGCGACCGTTAAACCCGGACAATGACGCGAGAGCTTGCTTGTTGGCGAGGGTGGCATGGGCTGCCGTAACGATTGCAGAATCAGGGATGAGTCGACCGGGGGAGACGTCGCGCGTTTGGGCGATCGAATCTCGCTCGAGCCACAGTTCCCGGGCTACCGCGACCTGTCGGGTCGTTCGTAACGTGTTGAGGCCCGAAAGGCGTCGCCAGGGTTCAGCGGGAATAGCCTTTTCTGGCTTGGCGAGGGTCGCTTCGAACTCCTCATAGGCGAATTCGAGTTTGCCGGATTCGATGAGCATCCGTTCAATTTCGTCGCGAACATCAACCAGCAACTCCACGTCAAGGGATGCGTAGGTGAGCCAGGATTCAGGAAGCGGCCGTGTAGACCAGTCCGCTGCGCTGTGTTCTTTTTTCAGATGGATTCCGAGAAGCTCTTCGACGACGGCACCCAGGCCGACTCGTTCCATGCCCAGAAGTCGAGCCGACAGTTCGGTGTCAAAAATTCTCGTGGGGGCAATGCCGACTTCCCGCAGGCACGAGAGGTCCTGGCTGGCCGCATGAAGAACCCACTCGCATCCGAGCGTGGCCTGCTGAAGATCACTCATGTCACCGATAGCAGGTGGGTCAAAAAGAAAGGTACCGGCGTTGCGACGGTGAACCTGAATAAGGTAGGCGCGCTGCGAATACGTGAAACCGGATGCCCGCTCCGCGTCAATCGCGATGGGACCTTCCCCGGCCGCAATCGTCTGGCACGCCTTCAAAAAATCTGGACGAGATGCAATGACCTGAACTCTAACCACGCTCCCGACGATGGGCTGCAAGCGAAACTGCATCGGCACTGGGCGGCAGCCCGGCCAGCATGCACAGGAGCTCTCCCCACGCCTGAAGTTGGGTGGACATATCCGTATCGAGTGGAGACCATGACGCGCGCAGTTCGATTTGTGCCGCGTCGCCCTGATCGGTCAGCTCACCAAAACCTGTGGAGAGCGTTCGGGTTGCGGTACCAGAAGCGTTCTCATAGCGGGCACCTCGAGAATCAAGCGCATCGACTAGCCACGACCATGTCACATCCGCCAAAAAAGGATCGAGGGCAATCTCGTTCTCGAGAGGCGCCTGTGCAAAACACACGACGCGAAAAGCGCCACCCCAGGCCGCAGGCTCCTCAGGATCGTACAGAAGGATGAACCTGCCCGCACCATGAAGTGAGTCGTTGGCGGTATGCCCCGCAGCGGTCTCGCTGGCCAGAACGTCGGCCGCTAGAGCAACGCTGAAGGGAGCAACACCGCTTGGCGAAGGGATCTTTCTCACCGTTAATTCACTGCGGAACTCGACGGCCTCCATCGACAAACAGGCGGCAGCAAAAATGGCTGGCATCGCGGGGGAGAGTGTCGGGTCGTTCACAGCTGAAGACTAGTGTGCCGTCAACGGCGGTGAGTTGAGGGCTCGCCGCCAGAGAGTGAAAACGGCGTGGACAGTAACAGCCGGTACGAGAGAGACACGTTCGAAGGATTGAGAATCGACAGCGAGAAGTTTTTCAAGGGCCCTCGAAACGGCCACGGTGGCTTCCGCGTTGGCGTCGCCTAAGGAAACCGTCAGGCACACCTCATCGAAGAGATTCTCCTGAGCAAAGAGCCTGGCAATGGAGACGCCACCTTCGACGAGAATATTGAACATCCCCTGCTCTTCTAGTGAGCTGACGATGCTTCGCATGCTGTCCGATTGCGAAATGACTCGAACCCTCTCCCGCTCGGGGCAGGTAGCCCACGGCAGGTTTCCGCTCTTCGAGAGCACAACGAGAACACCAGTTGGCGGCAGGTTCCACCCCTCTGCCCGCACAGTGCTGGCTCCGACAACGACGGCATCAGCATCGAAGCGGATAGCTTTCAGGAGCTGGCGATCCTCGGTAAAGCTGAGCCCCGTCGAGGAACCAGCAGGATCAATAGACTCGCCTGCTGCGTCCACCGCCATGTTAAGGCGGACGGAAGCGCGGCTGTCATTCGTGTGGGATGGCCACCTGTACTTTTTTACCAGGGTCTCAAAATCAATACCGCCAGCGGGCGTCATGACACCACAGATTTTTCCTTGATTTGGCGTTTGATTCTCCACAGCATTGCCGTCATGCCGCGAACACGCAGGGGGCTGATCAGTTTTGTGAGCCCCAATGTGTCGGGAAAATCTTCAGGAACGGCGAGGGCATCCGTCACGCTCAAGCCAGACAGGCCCTGAACCAAGATGGACGCAAAACCGCGAGTCGTCGGTGACTGCTCGGGTGCGGTTGCGTAAACGTTCACAATGGCATCCACGCTGACATCGACAAAAATGAAGACGGGTGACTGGCACTCTTCAACACGCTCCAGCAGTTCAGGATGCTCGGCATACTTCTCGGGCAGGGCTGGGAGACCTTCTGAGAACTCCAAGAGCATCAGAAGGCGATCATTTTCTGAAACGTCAAGAAAATCGTCGCGGGTTTCGTTGAGCACAGCGGGTAGTTGATAGGTCATCGTGACACTATTCTCCCACCGGAAAGCCGCTGCGCTCCCGGGGAACTCTCACGCCTTGGAGTACGAGCCCGGCTCGGTTCCGACGATGATGGGCACGCGCACGGCGCTTCCCCACTCGACCCACGATCCGTCATAGTTTCGAACGCTCTCGAAGCCCAGGAGGTATTTGAGCACAAACCACGTGTGACTGGATCGTTCACCAATGCGGCAGTATGAAATGACGTCATCGCCGGGTTTCAGCCCTGCGCCTTCAAGGTAGACGGCGTCGAGTTCCGCGCGATTACGGAACGTGCCGTCCTCGGCCGCAGCCTTGCTCCACGGAACACTGGCTGCGCCGGGAATATGGCCACCCCGCAGCGAACTCTCTTGCGGATAATCAGGCATGTGTGTTCGCTCACCGCTGTATTCTTGCGGGCTTCGAACGTCGATGAGGGGCTGGCCCAAATGCGCCAAAACATCTTCTTTGAAGGCGCGATAGAGACTGTCATCACGCTCGACAACGGGGTAAGTGACGGCCGTGCGGGCATCCTTGACAGTTGTGATGTCTCGGCCTTCAGCTAGCCACTTGTCGCGGCCCCCGTCCAGCAGGCGCACGTCCGGGTGCCCGAAGAGAGTGAAAACCCACAGTGCATACGCGGCCCACCAGTTGCTCTTGTCACCGTAGATGACAACGGTCGTGTCCCGAGAAATGCCCTTCGAGCCAAGAATCTCGGCAAAACGTTCACCGTCGACGTAATCTCGGATAACAGGGTCATTGAGGTCCGTGTGCCAGTCAATTTTGACCGCGCCGGGGATGTGGCCAATTTCGTACAGCAGAACATCTTCGTCGGATTCGACAATCACAATGTTGTCTTCGTTCAACCGTGTTGCCAACCACTCAGTGCTCACAAGCGCTTCAGGATGCGCGTAGGAGGCGAATTTGGGGTTGTGATCCGGGGAAACTGTCATGACTCCAAGATTTCGTATCAGCAATTGCGACGGGATAAGTGCGAATAGGCTTGTGTCGCACCTTTGACCTTACGTTCCTTATCTGGTCGGTGCCAGTCGTGTGACGTAAAAATAAGTAACAGAAGGATGCCCGAGATCATGCCAGACAACATTGTTTCTCTGGTCGACCGTCATCCCACTTTAGATGCGGCCGAAATCGTTGCCAGCCTCGTTCCACCGTTGCATTTTCATTCAGCGTCATTTGAGTCCTACGTTCCTGACGCCGACTTTCCGTCGCAGGACAGCACCCGTGTGCGGTTGGCGGAGTTTGCTGCAGCAACTTCCGTGACCGTTCGCCATGCCAAGCTATTTTCGCGTGCGAAGAAGGGCACCCCCGAGCTGCCGGGGGTCTATCTTGATGGCGGGTTCGGAGTTGGCAAGACGCATCTTTTGGCCGCGGCCTGGAATGTCGCGGGCGGGCGTAAGTATTTCGGCACATTTCTTCAGTACACATCTTTGGTGGGTGCGCTGGGATATGCCAAAGCGGTCGAGGCCATGCGCGGGGCGAGCCTTATTTGCATTGACGAGTTTGAACTAGATGATCCCGGCGACACGATGATGATGACGCGCATGCTGGGCGAGCTCATGGCGACGGGCACGAAGGTCGCTGCGACCAGCAACACGCCTCCTCAAGCTCTGGGCGAGGGCCGTTTCGCGGCGGCGGATTTTTTGAGGGAGATTCACGCTCTGGCGGCGACGTTCGAGACAATTCGAATTGACGGCACGGACTACCGGCGCCGGACCTCCGAGGGTATCGCGGGCGTCTATTCGCCCAGCGAGCTTGAGGCCAAAGTGGCCGCTGCCGACTCCGACGGCACCTGCGTCGCCGATAATTCTTTTGACGACGTCCTTACGCATCTGGGTTCCGTTCACCCGTCCACCTATCTGCGCTTGATCAATGGCATCGATGTTCTTGCTTTGCGCGACGTTCACGTCATTATGAATCAGACGGATGCTCTTCGACTCGTTGCGTTCATCGACCGTGTCTACGATGCTCAAATTCCGATTTGGGCATCCGGAACCGCCATTAGTGACGTCTTTGGTGGCGACATGATCAACGGCGGCTACCGCAAGAAGTACCTTCGTTGTGTGTCGCGCCTGATCGCGCTGACCAACGCTTAACACAGGCGAAACAAACCTCAGCAGTTTGTAACACTCTGGATACACCGCTGGCCCGCCGACGTAACGCGCAGGCCAGAAACTCTTCACATAGACAGACCGTGATCAATCTTCACTGATGATTGAGCGGCCGTCATCTACGTGAAAGAGGTTTGAAATGGATCAAGGTAACACTGCTTGGATTCTCGTGAGTGCAGCCCTCGTGCTCCTCATGACTCCCGCTCTGGCATTTTTCTATGGAGGCCTCGTAAAAACGAAGAGCGTCGTCTCCATGATGATGTTGAGCTTCGGCTCGCTCGCTCTCATCGGTGTCACCTGGGTCATCTACGGATACGCCATTGCGTTCCCGGCGAGTGGCTCGACGACGTTCATCGGAATTCCACACGTCATCGGAATCGACACGGCAAACATCGGCCTTGCCGGTCTCCTCACGATTCCTGATGGCGCGATGTACCCTCCTCTCGCCTTCGCTGCCTTCCAGGGTGGCTTTGCCATCATCACGGTTGCCCTCATTTCGGGAGCCATTGCTGACCGCGCCAAGTTTGGTGCCTGGCTGGTCTTCGCGTTCATCTGGTCAACCATCGTCTACTTCCCTGTTGCAAACTGGGTCTTCAACTTCACCATGGTGGACGGAAAGATGACCGATGGTGGATGGCTTGTCTACAACATCGGTGTTATTGACTTTGCCGGTGGTACCGCCGTGCACATCGCCGCTGGTTCCGCTGGCCTGGCTTTGGCAATCGTTTTGGGCAAGCGCATTGGCTTTGCCAAGGGTGTCGACAAGCCCCACAACGTTCCTCTCGTCATGTTGGGTGCCGGACTTCTGTGGTTCGGTTGGTTTGGCTTCAATGCCGGCTCTGAGCTCGCTGCCGACGGCATCGCTGCAACGGCATTCATCAACACCATGGCCGCTCCCGCAGCAGCCATCCTCGGTTGGATCTTGGTCGAACGCATCAAGGACGGAAAAGCAACATCGGTTGGTGCAGCGTCGGGCGCCGTCGCTGGTCTGGTTGCCATCACCCCTGCCTGTGCCGCTCTGACACCACTGTGGGCAATCGCCCTCGGCCTTGTCGCTGGTGCCGTGTGTGCCCTGGCCATTGAGCTCAAGTTCAAGTGGGGCTTCGATGACTCGCTCGACGTTGTTGGCATCCACCTCATCGGTGGAATCGTTGGAACGTTGTTCATTGGTTTCTTTGCAACGGGTGTAGGCCTACTCGAGTCTGGTTCATGGGATCAGCTTGGCAAGCAGGCGATCGGAGCCTTCTCGGTTCTCATCTTCTCCTTCGTTCTCAGCTACATCATCGGTCTGGCCATTGAAAAGACCATGGGCTTCCGCATCAAGAACGAAGATGAACTCGCTGGCATCGACACCTCGGTGCACGGCGAGGAAGGCTATGCCATGGAAATGGCTCGCTAACAACAGCTCTACAGCGCCACAGCTCTACAGCGCTACAGCGCCACAGCGCCACAGCACATAGTTCTTCAGCCCCACGTTCGGCCTCGCGAAGTATCGCGGGGCCGAATTGCTGTTTCGCGAGAGCTCTCCGTATCTGCGCTCAGACGAGCAAGGTCTTCGTAATCTTTGTGAAACATTCTTGAGTTGTTTCTGAAACCTTCGACCAACATGATTGCCTTCATGAACCCAGGCAACACAGCATTCGTCCTCATCAGCGCAGCTCTTGTTCTCCTCATGACGCCAGCTCTCGCTTTTTTCTATGGTGGGCTTGTTCGCGCCAAGAGCGTCATTTCCATGATGATGTTGAGTTTTGGCTCGATGGCGGTCGTGAGCGTCTTGTGGATTGCCTATGGTTATGCAATTACTTTCTCCAACGGGGGAGACCCGGGATTCTTTGGTCTTGACGGTGTTTTTGGCATCGATATCGCCCATTTAGGACTGGATAACTTACTGGCCGTTCCCGCCGGAGCAGACATTCCGCCGCTCGCGTTCGCCGCGTTTGAAGCCACTTTTGCCATCATCACCGTTGCCCTCATCTCAGGGGCAATCGCCGACCGGGCCAAATTTGGCGCGTGGCTGGTTTTTGCCGGCGTGTGGGCAAGCCTGGTGTACTTCCCCGTGGCCAGTTGGGTCTTTAACCTGACGCGAGACCCCAACACCGGTGCCGTGACAGATGGCGGATGGATCGCCTACAACCTTGGCGCCATTGACTTTGCCGGCGGTACCGCCGTTGAGATTAATTCCGGTGCGGCAGCCCTTGCTCTGGCTCTTGTGCTCGGTAAGCGCGTTGGATTTGCCAAGGGTCTCCACAAACCCCACAACGTTCCGCTCGTTCTTTTGGGTGCCGGATTACTGTGGTTCGGCTGGTTTGGCTTCAATGCAGGATCCCAGTTAGCAGCGGATGGAATTGCCGCGCTGGCGTTTATTAATACGATTGCCGCACCATCCGCCGCCATTATTGGCTGGCTCATCGTTGAACGGTTCAAAGACGGTAAAGCGACGGCTGTCGGGGCCGCCTCTGGGGCAGTTGCCGGGCTCGTCGCAATTACACCGGCCTGCGCAAACATCACGCCAGCGTGGGCGCTCGTTCTGGGACTCATTACGGGAATCTTTTGCGCTCTTGCCGTCGAGCTGAAGTTCACGTTCGGGTTCGATGACTCGCTTGATGTTGTCGGTATCCACCTCGTCGGGGGGCTTATCGGAACGTTATTCCTCGGGTTCTTTGCGCGCGACGTCGGCCTCATTTTCTCCGGCTCGTTCGAGCAACTGGGAAAGCAGGCCATCGCTTCTGGCGCTGTGCTCGTGTACTCGTTTGTGGTGACGTGGATCATCGGATACGCCATCGAGAAAACAATGGGCTTCCGAGTCAGAAACGAAGATGAACTCGCCGGCATTGACAGCATCATGCACGGTGAAGAGGGTTACGCAATGGAGGCCCGCTACTAAGCGAGCCTCCATCACACGGGGTGCCTGGGGAACTCGGTATAACTAGCGGTTCAGTGGGCTCATGTCGGCGTAGCGGTCACCGGCAGCGACAGGCAGCGCGTTTAGTGCTGCCAACTGGCCGGCAGTAAGTGTCACCGCGTCAGCAGCAACATTTTCTTCGAGCCGCTCAACGCGCTTGGTTCCAGGAATGGGAGCAATGTCGTTGCCTTGTGCCAGCAGCCAGGCCAACGCGACCTGAGCCGATGTTGCCCCCGCTTCGGTGGCGACTGCCTTGACGGCATCCACGATCCGCATGTTCTGGGAGAAGTTATCTCCGGAGAGTCGCGGAGAAGTGCGTCGGAAGTCTGTCTCATCGAGTTGGTCAACCGACGTGATAGCACCGGTCAAGAATCCACGCCCGAGTGGCGAGTAGGGAACGAACCCGATACCAAGTTCCCGCAGAAGCGGCAACAGTTCAGTCTCAGGATCGCGAGACCAGAGCGAGTACTCGGTTTGCAATGCCGTGACGGGATGAACGGCGTGAGCGCGACGAATCGTGGCGGGGGCCGCC
>CANEXL010000036.1 GCA_947443745.1 Microbacteriaceae bacterium
GTCGTTCGCCTTGGTGGGCACACTCAGCGCGATCATCGTGTCTTGGATTATTGACACGAGTAAAGCCGAGAACACAGAAACCAAGACGGAAGTCGGCCAGTTGCGAGATGATGTGGCCGAGATCTCAGCAAAGATGGATGCCCTCTTGACAGAACTTCGCAAAACAAACCCCTAGGCCCCAAAGCTAGATTCTCGCCTATGGTCCAAGAAACTTCTGTTACTTTCAGGTGAAAGCAACGCGCGTAGCTCGGTCGGCTAGTTTCGAGCCCTCACAGTGAGGCGTCAAGCCCCGGAAAGTCTAAGGACGCCCCGGGCCGCTTTTCTTTAACACGAGTCCTCGATTACCCCATAAGGGTTAGAGACTCGGAGCGGCGCTCAGAATCGCGCAACGCGCGGTGATTCCCGTAGCTGCGGCTGTGACCCCGCTGAGGTCGGGTATGGTGCCGGTTGCCAGGAATGTGGCGAGGCCAGAGTTGTCGCCGACGGTGAGGGTTGTGACCTGAGTCTTGAGGTCGGTGAGGGCACTCGTAAGGGGGCCATCCGTGACATGGGTCAACGCAGTGTCAACCTGCGCTGGAATAGTAGCGGCCGCGGTCGCAAGGCCTGGGAAGTCCCCCGCAGTGAGCTTGGACGAAACTTCGCCGATGGGCCCAGTGATGGCTTCACAGGCGGACTTGTTCGCGGCGTTGTCGGCAGCGCTGAGGCTCGGGATCTGGTCGCAGGCGCTCAGGCCAAACACGAGGGTCGCAGCGGCAAGCGTCGCAAAGAGAGTCTTAGTTGCCGTCTTAGTTTTTGGCTTCGTTTTCGGCTTCACATTGGGCGTGGTCACGGGCATCGTCGATGTGTGGGGGCGCATGGTTCAAGGCTACCGGCGAGGTTGGGGGCTAGCTGGGAAAAAGGTTTGCTCTAGGAGTCGCAGTAGAAGAGGAACGTTTTGACGTCCGTACCCGCAGCGTTCGTCACACTGATGTCGAGGAACACATTTCCCCCTGCCGTGGAGACAGCCCCACATGTGGATAGAAGCGCGCCCGTTTCGGTGATGAGCCCCGTGGTGGCATCAATCGTCAGGTGGATCGCGGACGCCGCCGTGGGGTCGACGAAAGCGTAGGTCACCGGTGCGTCGCCGCTGGCCGTGATCTGAAAAGTGAAGGGAGCAACAACGAATGGGTCGCCCTGGTATCCCGAGTACGTCTGCAATGGATCGTTCGTGATGAGCGGGGCGACTGCGGCAACTGTCGGAGTGGGCGTCGAAGTGCTCGTGGTGCACTCGCCCGCAGCGGCCGCCTGAGCGGGAGTGGGGGTCGAGATCGTGAGGCCAGCGATAAGCAGCAGAGGCGCCAGGAGCAGGGCCGTCTTGGCGAGCCAGGACTTTCGGGCGAAGACGGCAACGCCACCCACCGTCATGAGTGCGAGACCCGCGATGATGAGGAAGGAGACTCCCCCAGATCCGGTATTCGAGAGACAGTCAGCGGCAAAGGTCATGAGCCGAGCCTAGCGCTGAACGCAGTCCAGAAAACCCAAAAGCTGGGCCTGCAGGAGACGCGTTAGTTTCAGTCGGCGACCATCGGTCAGGCCGTTAGCTCGGCAAGCAACTGCTGCACGTGCTCGCGAATGAGCTCACGCACCTCCGCCACACCTTCGGCCGACATACCGTCGGGGTCGGGCAGGTTCCAGTCGATATAACGCTTGCCCGGGTACACGGGGCAGGCGTCGCCGCAGCCCATGGTGATCACAACATCCGCGGCTTGAACGACATCGTCGGTGAGCGGCTTCGGGAACTCACTGGTGATATCGATGCCGATGTTATCCATGGCGGTTATAACGGTTGCTGAAATGTCGGATGCCGGCATCGACCCCGCCGACCTCACGTGCACGCGCCCCGCGGCCAGCTCGTTCATCAGCCCCATGGCTATCTGCGAGCGGCCCGCATTCTGCACGCACACGAATAGCACCTCGGGAACGTCCTTGGGTGCGGCATCCAGCGTTTGCGCTAGAGCGGTGAGGCGCTCGCGCACGAACCGTGATGTCGTGGTGATCAGGTGCGCCTTAATGGTGCTGGTACGCAGGCGTGCCGCATAGGACTCCAGCACGTAGCGACCCACGGTCTGGGCCGAGAAGATGCCCGCGTATTCGGCGGCCAGTTCGACGGCCAGACGCTTGAGGGCTTCCTCGGGGAATGCCAGACCCGGAAGGCCCCGCTGCTCTTCAATTGTTGGCATTGGGGCTCCTTGGGCGTCAGCGTGAGTCTGGGCGTCGGGGTTGCGGGTTCGTTAGACGGCAGGGGCGATGTCAGCGATGAGAGCCTCGACGCGGGCGCGAATGTCATCGCGGATGGGGCGCACGGCCTCGATGCCTTGTCCTGCGGGGTCATCCAGCTGCCAGTCTTCGTAACGCTTGCCGGGGTAGAACTTGCAGGCGTCGCCGCATCCCATCGTTATAACGACGTCGCTATCTTGCACAGCCTCATCGGTCAGAATCTTGGGGGTGTTGGTGGCGATATCGATGCCCTCTTCGAGCATCGCCTCAACGGCCACGGTGTTGATGGTGTCTTTGGGGGCAGAGCCGGCGGAGAGAACCTGGATGCGGTCCCCGGCGAGAGCCTGCAGGTATCCGGCGGCCATCTGCGAGCGGCCGGCGTTGTGAACGCAGACGAAGAGAACGGTGGGCTTGGGCTTGGTGGTGGTGTTCGTGGAGGTCATGAGATTCAGGATGCCTTCTGTTGATGAACGGGAGGTTGCGGGGTTAGGGCGTGCAGGAGGAAATGAGGCGCGGGTCGACGAGAGTGTCGAGGCCGAGGGCAGCGATGACCGATAGGCCTTCGGTGGTGGGCTCGAAGTACGCCCATTTGCCGCGCTGGGTGCGGGTGACGAGGTCGGCGTCGACAAGCACCTTCATGTGGTGGCTCAGCGTGCTCTGGGCAAGCTGCGTCTCGGGGGTGAGATCGCAGATGCACGCGCCGTTATCGCTGGTGCTCGCGGCGACGTTCAGCAGCAGGGTCAGGCGGGTCTCATCACCAAGGGCCTTGAGTTGCTGGGCGCGCTTGGTGAGCGGCGAGGTCGTTGCCGGTGTTGTTGCCGGTGCAGTATTTGCGACCTGCGGAGCGAATAGTGCGGTGGTGGACATGCCTCCATCATATATCGATACTTTTCGATATGAGTGGACATAGAATTGAGTTAGCGAAATTTTCGATGAGGAGCTTTTTTGACCGCGCTTGCCTTTCTCAAAGCCCCTCCCCGCTTTCTCTTCTTCACGGGCAAGGGTGGAGTGGGTAAGACGTCCGTGGCGTGTGCGACGGCAATTCGCTTGGCGAATGCCGGTCAACGCGTTCTGCTGGTCAGTACCGATCCAGCATCCAATGTGGGGCAGGTATTAGGCGTTGTTATCGGTAACACGATCACGCCCATCCCCCAGGTTCCCGGTCTCTCGGCGCTGGAGATTGACCCCGAGCACGCCGCCTCCGCCTACCGCGAGCGCATTATTGCCCCCGTGCGCGACCTGCTGCCAGCGGTCGAGATCACGCTCATGACCGAGCAGCTCTCGGGATCGTGCACCACCGAGGTTGCCTCCTTCAACGAGTTCACCGACCTCCTGGTCAATTCCGATCTCACGGCCGGTTACCACCACATCATCTTTGATACCGCCCCCACCGGGCACACCATCCGGTTGCTGCAGTTACCCGGATCCTGGACCGACTTCTTGAACGAAGGCAAGGGCGATGCCTCGTGCCTCGGGCCCCTGGCTGGGCTGGAGAAGCAACGGGAAACCTATGCCCACGCTGTCGATGCCCTGAAGGATCCGGCTCTCACGCGCATGGTGCTGGTGTCGCGCGCGCAGAAGTCGTCGTTGGCCGAAGCGGCTCGCACCGTGGAGGAGCTGGCGACCATCGACATCGCGTGCCGCAACCTCGTGATTAACGGGGTGCTGCCGGTGACCGAGGAATCTGATTCGGGACGTGACGAACTCACGCACGCGATCCGTTCTCGAGAGACTGCTGCCATGGCGCAGATGCCTGCCGTCTTGGCTGCACTCACCACCGACATCATCGACCTCAAGGTCACCAACATGATGGGCGTGGACGCTCTCGTGGGGTTGCTTGCCGAGGGTGAGGGTGCTCGTGATGGGGGTGTTGCTGGGGAAGCATCCGTTATGAAGAATATTGATGACACACCGGATGCCCCGCACGCTCCCCTGCACGACATTATCGACCAGCTCGAGGCCGACGGTCATGGGCTCATCATGTGCATGGGAAAGGGCGGTGTGGGCAAGACCACGGTGGCTGCGGCCATTGCGGTGGCGCTCGCTCATCGCGGACACGATGTCACGCTCACCACGACGGACCCGGCGGCGCACCTTTCCGACACGTTGCAGGGTGAGGTGCCCAGCCTCACGGTGACGCGCATTGATCCCGAGACGGCGACGCGGATGTATCGCGAACGGGTGATGAAGGGGCGGGGTTCGCGCCTGGATGCCATTGGCCAGGCCGCGCTATGGGAAGACCTGCAGTCCCCCTGCACCACCGAGGTTGCCGTCTTTCAGCAGTTCTCGCGGGCCGTGCACGAATCCGCCAATAAATTTGTCATCGTCGATACCGCTCCCACCGGGCATACCCTGCTGCTTCTGGATGCCGCGGGCTCCTACCACCGCGACGTCGTGCGGCAAATGGGTGACTCCATGGCGTTCATCACGCCGCTGATGCGTCTGCAGGATCCGGTGCTCACCAAGGTCGTTGTCGTTACCCTGGCTGAGCCCACTCCCGTGATGGAGGCGGCGGAGTTGCAGGATGACCTGAAGCGCGCCGGCATCACCCCCTTCGCGTGGGTGGTGAATAATTCTCTTGCGGCGGCTGGGCCTTCGAGCCCGTTCCTGCGTCAGCGGGCGGCGAACGAGTTGGCCGAGATTGCGCGAGTTGAGTCTTTGGCGCCGCGCCTGGCAATCATCCCCCTGCTGGCCGAGGAACCGATTGGTGAGGCACGCTTGACGGCGTTGGGGCGCTAGGAGTCACCCTGCCTACGCGTCTCCTCCACAGCAGCTAGCTCTTCCTCGTTATTCGCAGAATCTTCTATGGCCAAGGTGTAGAGGCGTGTCCCTCCCTACCGTGGAGGGATGTCGTCCGTCATCCCGTGGGAGTTCTATTTGAGCGACCTAGGTCGTCCCCTGGTCGAGCGTGAAATCGAAAATTTTTTAATGACCCCAACGAGGGGAGAAAGCTCTCTGAAGTACTGCAACGCGTCGCGTCCGGGGCGAATGGGCGGAATGATGTGAAGTCACTCGGTGAGGGATTATGGGAGGTTCGGATTAGTTTCAACCATCGAATCGGACGAATCTTGTTCTCGCCTGAACTCAACCAGAGGTGCAATTTGGCTCTCTTCGCGGGAATCAAAAAGACACAGAAGACCCCAAGCTCCTGGCTGGCGCTAGCACTTTCTCGCCGACAAAAATGGAGAGGGCGATAAATATCGGTTTCACCTGTTATCGTGTAAAACATATAAAAACCGAGCGAGGGAGGACACCATGAACCTGCAAGATCTCATGGAAACGTTGGGGGTTGACCCCACAGACCCGCAGACGACTGCAATCGCGGAGGACTTCAATAATTTCGAAGACTTCATAGTGCTTCTATACGAGAAGCGAAAAGCCGCCGGGCTCACGCAGGCTGCCGTCGCTAAAATCATGGAGACGCATCAATCCGTGATCTCAGACTTTGAACGGCTGGGCGGCAACCCGACAATTGAAACAATCCAGCGCTACGCCCGTGCTGTCGGTTACCGAGTACTCCTGGAGCTCGAGCCAACAAAGCCGGCCGTCCTGAAAGCTGAAGCGGCTGCGAAGTAAGACCTACTGAAGCTCGACGGTACCCGTATAGACGAGTTCAGCGGGCCCAGAAAGCGAAACGTGTTCGCCCTCTTCAGTGGGGAACATGCGCACGGCAAGTGAGCCGCCGGGAACTTCTACGCGCCAGCTATTGGGGGCACCAGCGCCCGCCCAGTGACGCGTTGCCAGCGCTGCCGCCACGACACCCGTGCCGCAGCTCAGGGTCTCGCCACTGCCGCGCTCGTGCACGCGCATGCGAATCTGGCCCACGCCATCTTTGATCATGGGGTCACCCATCACCACAAGTTCCACGTTGGCTCCGTCGG
This sequence comes from Microbacteriaceae bacterium, assembly GCA_947443745.1. GTDB lineage: Bacteria > Actinomycetota > Actinomycetes > Actinomycetales > Microbacteriaceae > Alpinimonas. The sequence goes on from CANEXL010000036.1 coordinate 6,138, forward strand.
GCATTGCTGGCTCGAGTTGGGGAACAAACGTGAGGTCGGCACCCTTCAGTTCCTCGTCATGAGACAGAGCGACAACGACGTGCGGGTTACCCACATTGATGCCGATTCCGGGGCGCGCCACAGAGACGCCCTTCACGCGAACGAGTGGCTCGCCGCCGTCGAAACGCCAACGCCCCATGTCAACCTGAAAGTTGCTGCCACTGTTGGTGAGGTCGCGCACTCCCCCGCGCGTTCCCACGGCCATCGTGTCGCCCGGGTTGATGACGGCCAGTCCGGTTTCGAGCAGGTACTTGGCGTACACGCGAATGCCGTTGCCACACATCTCACTGATGCTGCCGTCAGCGTTGTAGTAGTCCATGAACCACTCTGCCGCCGGGTCTTCGGCGAGGGAGGCGGCTCCCGCGGGATCCGCAATGAAAGCGCCATCGCTGCGCAGGGTGTTCAAATTCTTGCTCTTCACTGCGCGAATGACGCCGTCGGCACCAATGCCAAAGTGACGGTCACACAGGCTCGCAATTTGGCCGGGGCTGAGTGGTCGCTCGCCCTCGGGGTCGCTGTACAGCACGAAGTCGTTGCCGGTTCCGTGTCCTTTGGTGAAGTGCAGTGCCATTGCCATACCTGCAAGTTTACGGCGTTGGCTGGTGAGCTTCCTCGAGGGCGTGTTGAGGCGCGTGCTGAGGAACTGGCTGGAGAGCTGGCTGGGGCACCGTCGGCACGGAGTGAAGGACCGTCTCCCCTGGGGCTGCCGGTGTCATGAGGTCTCCGTCTGCAAGGGCGGCCGAAGAGTTGCGCACAAAGACGACGATCCAACAGAACACAAGAGCCCCCGTCAGCATCTCATAGGACGTGAGGTTGTAATACTGCACCGGGTAAAACAGAAAGCCGGCAAACACCATGGAGGCCACCAGGAGCCAGCCCACCCCATAAAACATGGCCGGGAAACCAGGTACGAGCAGGCGATTCAACATCAGCAACACCGCAAAGATGACAGTCAGGGCATTGGAGGCGATGTTGTGCACTATCAAGGATTCATTCACGGTCACCGTGCCCACCACAACGAGGCACAAGCCAATCGCCAAGAATGACCACCGAATCACCCTCGTTCGCCACGGTCGATACGCCACGCTCCGGCGAAAGACGGTATCGACGTCGTTGACGAGATAGTCGGAGAGAACGATCATGATCACGCCGGAGAGAACCACGGTGAGGTTGAAGGTGACGCCGGCAAGGCCATCCGTAATGCCGAGAGCACTGAGGTTCTTCTCGTACCAATTGCTGTCACTCGCCGCCAACATGCTGGCGACGGCGCCGCTCACAAAAAAGACGACGAACAGGGTGGCCAGCGATGACGCCGACACCTTGGACCCGGACAGGTACGAAAAATAGGCGGCGACGGCACTGGCGACACCGACGCACAGAGAACCGGAAAGTACATCAAGAGTCACGCCCGTGAAGGCGTTCTCCATCAACGTGAATGCCGTCAAAATGGCCAGCAGAATGATGGCGCCGTGACACAACGCCAAGCCAATCGTGTCAAAAACGCGCTTGCTCCGCGAAAGCACGGGAGTGTGCGGCGGCAGCCACCCGTTTTCCCCCGATATCGAAGGCCAATAGGCCAAGGGAAATGACAGCGTCGCGCTCATCGCTCCCGCGGCTCCAGCGACTTGCCCGACCGAATTGGCGCCTAAGAGGGGCCACACATGCCCCCAGAAGGCACAGGCGCCGATGGTCAGGCCGACGAACAGAAAAACGACGGATGCCAGCAACGCCCGACCCTCATGGCGCAAGGCGTGCGGTGGGATCACGAACGTGCTCCGCGGCGGCCCCCCATGCAGTTCCATACCAAAAGTGTCGCATATGGTGCCCAGTGAAGCGAGACTATTTTGACGCCGTGTTGGTGTGTATCGGGGGTCAGAGTACCCCTTGTCTGCTTAGTGAGTTTCGACCCAGCCGCGCGCTGTTTCGAGCTCGGTCGCATCGATACCGTGGCCGCCTTCGCGTTCGTGGCGCTCAACGGCGACACCGTGCGAGGTGGCAACCGATTCGAGGCGGCGAACACTGGCGGCGGGCGCCATCTGGTCGCTTGCACCGTTCAAGAGTAGAAGTTGCACTCCCGACACGTCGGCGGCACCTGCTTCGGCACCTGCTTCGGCCAGGGGGTCACGATCGCCGAAGGGATACATGCCCGACAGCGCGACGACGCGGGAAATTGCATCCGGATGCAGCAACGCCGTAGCCAAACCGATATTGGCACCGTTGGAGAACCCCACGGCAATCAGTGGCAGGTCTTCGATACCGTAATGCTCGCGGGCCGCCGCGATGAACGTGGCGAGCTCGGCTGCCCGCACGATGACGTCATCCACGTCGAAGTTGCCCTCGCCGAGACGGCGAAACCAGCGGTTCATGCCCTGCTCGCTCACGCGACCGCGGGGCGAGAGCACCGTGGCATCCGGATGGATGTGATCGGCGACAGCCATGATCTCGGTCTCGTTACCACCGGTGCCGTGAAGCGTCAGCAGAACGGGCGCTCCAGGCTTTCCCGCCCGAAACTCATGGGGCCATGCGGCCACCAGGTCAGCGGCGGCGCTCATGCGGCATCCGTGATGGCAGGGTTATTTTCGACCGGAACGGTGATGGGAATGACAGCGTTCTCGATCTGCTCGCGGCTGGGCTCCAGCCATGGTGGCAACTTCAGCGAACGGCCCAGCTCCAGCAGGGGTTCGTCGATGTCGAAACCGGGAGTATCCGTGGCGATCTCAAAGAGCACACCGCCGGGCTCCCGAAAGTAGATGGAGGTGAAGTAGCTGCGATCCAGAATCTGCGTGACCTGGTGACCGCGGGATGCGAGATCTTGACGCCACAGCTCCTGGGTTGCGTGGTCGGGCACCCGGAAGGCGATGTGGTGCACTGTTCCACCGGCTTGAAGCCCCTCGGGGGTGAGCGTCGATCCGAAGACGTCAACAAGGGCTCCGGGGGCGCCAGCTCCCATGCCAACGCGGGTGCGATTGCCGACCTCTTCAACCACGTGCATACCGAGGTCGTTCACCATCATGGCGACGGTCTTTTGGGGGTCGCGCACGGTGAGCACGGAGGAATGCTGGCCACGAATGGCGAATTCTGCGGGAACGGATGCGGAATCCCAAGGATCACGGGGGTCTTCAGCGTGCGTGGCTACCAACTCAATGTGAAGCCCATCGGGGTCTTTGACCAGCAGGCGCTCCTCCGAGGAGGACGTGCTCGTGATGGTGCCCTCGACGCCGAGGTCGGCAAAGTGCTTGGTCCAGAAACCGAGGGATCCGGCGGGAACGGAGAAGGCGGTGGAGGTAGATTGTCCGGCGCCGACAGTTCCCGGGCGAATGCCCTTCCACGGAAAGAACGTCATCAGCGAGCCGGGGCTACCCGCGGTGTCGCCGTAGTACAGGTGATACGTTCCTGGATCGTCAAAGTTGACGGTCTTCTTCACCAGACGGAGGCCTAAGCCCTGAATGTAGAAGTCGATGTTTTTCTGGGGGTCGCCGGCAATCGCCGTCACGTGGTGCATTCCCGAAGTGGTAACTGTCATGTCCTCGATAACTCCTCTTTGCACGATCGTATTCCGAAGCGCATCCATTGGTCGGGAAAATGGTGACGGAAAGCCCCGCGTTACTCACCTGTTCGGCAAGAAGTAACACGGGGCTTTTCTCAGCCTAATCAAGAGCGGCCCCGACCATAGAAGTCTGGGCTGCTCCGCTGACGAGTCGTCGTTGTCTCTAGCGCGCGGTGTAACCGCCATCGACAACGTGCTGTGAGCCGGTGATGAAGCTCGCCTTATCCGAGAGCAAGAAGAGCACAAGGTTCGCTACTTCTTCTGCCGTTCCGAGGCGGCCGACGGGATGCAGCCCAACAAGGCCGTCATAGGCTTCCTTGGGCAAGGTGCTCAGGAGAGGCGTGTCAATGTATCCGGGGTGAACGGAATTCACGCGAACTCCGTGACTCGCGTAACCGAGGGCCGCGGCCTTGGTTAGGCCCGCGACAGCGTGCTTGGCAGCAACGTAGGGGGCGATGTCTCCGTCAGCAACAAGTCCCATGATGGAGGACGTGTTGACAATGGCGCCACCACCAGCCTTGATCATCTCGGGAATCTGATACTTCAAACCGTAAAAGACGGAGTGAAGGTTAACGTCTATGAGCTGCTTGTAGGCATCGATGTCAATGTCTGCGATCGGCCCCTGCGGACCACCAATGCCCGCGTTATTGAAGGCGAGGTTGAGCGCGCCATAGGTTTCGACAGCCTTGTCGACAGCACCCTTCACATCATCGGGGTCACCAACGTTGCCGGCCACTCCTGTTGCCTTGCCGCCGGCGGCAACAATCTCGCCAACGACGACTTGGGCAATCTCAATTTTCAGATCGTTCACGACAACGTTGGCGCCTTCTGCAGCCAGTGCAAGGGCAACTGCCTTACCGATACCAGAACCGCCACCGGTGACGAGTGCGGTTTTTCCTTCAAATTGTGCGGACATGAGGTGCTCCTTTTTCCCATAATGTGACTGGGGGTTGTGTGACGTTTTGCGCCACTACTTAAGGCAACGAGCCCAGCATGCGCGATATTCCATGCTCACACCTCATGAAGCAATTTCCCAGTGAACATCCAGAGTCTGCACAAAACTCGATGTCATTGTTCCCTTTACGGCCAGAAAGGCTCGTTGGCAGGGAAATACCAGGGCGCCCAAAGGGCGTGTTACCAGGGAGCCCAACCGAGCTTGCTCGTGCCGACCGCGATGACGATGCAGTAAAGGGCGAAGACCGCGAAAACGGTAGCCAGAATCTCAAACTGGTGATTCATCGTGAATCGATACAGCCGTCCCAGTGACACCGCGGCCTTATCGCCCCGGATGAGACGCCAGAGTGGCGGCACAATCACCGGTGACAGCGCCAGGAAGTACAGAACGGCCACGGCGATAATCTGCCAAAAGATGTCGATGCCCGCTGACGAGATATCGCGGATGGCCGGCAACAGCAGTGCGAAGCTCGACACATCCTTGATACTGAGGGCAAAGGCGATGGCGAAGAACGTGAGGGTTTTGGCCTTGTCCATGCGGCGAGTGAAAGATGCCTCTACTCGCGTGCGCAGCTCTGGGTGGGGAATGAACAGGTACGTCGCAACACCGGCCAAGATGACGCCGACGGCGAGCCATAACGCTCCGCCAAGGGGGTCGCTGCTACCCGGATGCGGCTTGGGAAGCGACGTAAACCCCAACAGCAGTGCGGTGCACGCGATCGCGAAAGCGGAACCTGCTCCGGCAAAGACGGCTAACGATCTCGCCTTCCACGGCGTATTCGATGACATGAGAATTTGCAGGCACAGCAACGACGGCGTGAGCGCGGCGCCAATCCCCAGGGGCGCGATGCGCCAAATCAATTCCAGCATCAGCCGGCTAGCTTCTGCATGATGGTCTGGACATTGGCGGGGTCGCCGGCGCTGAGCCACACGAGGTCGGTGTAACGCTTGAACCACCCCACCTGACGTCGAGCGTAGCGTCGAGTGAGGGCCTGCGTCTCCTCGATGGCCTCGGCTTCGGTTTTCGTGCCGTTCAACTGAGCGAGAGCCTGGGCGTACCCAATGGCTCGTCGGGCTGTGATGCCTTCTTCAAGGCCGTGGCTCCGTAACGCATCGGCCTCCGCAACAAGGCCATCGGCCCACATCTTCTCGACCCGACGATCGAGCCGTTCCACCAATTCGGCGCGTTCGGACGCGAGACCGAAAATGACGGTCGGCCGCCAATAAACGGGCTCCTCAGGAAGGGTACCCAGTGCCGCTGTATCGCCCGTAACCTCGAGAACCTCGAGAGCGCGAACGATGCGCCGGGGGTTCTTCTCGTCGATGCGAGCGGCCGCGGCCGGAGCTAACTCTTTGAGGCGACGATAGAGAACGCCGGGACCTAACTCAGTCAGTTCCGCTTCCAGCCGCGCCCGCACTGCGTCGTCGTGACCAGGAAAATCGAAATCAAAGAGCACGCTCGAGACGTAGAGCCCCGATCCGCCCACAAGGATGGGAACGGCTCCGCGCGCCAGGATGTCGTCAATTGCCGCCCGTGCCTGCCCCTGATACTGGGCCACGGCGGCTTCTTCGCGAACGTCCAGCACATCGAGCAGGTGATGCGGCACTCCCCCGCGCTCGGGTTCAGATAACTTTGCCGTTCCAATATTCATGCCGCGATACAGCTGCATGGCATCGGCGTTCACGATCTCGGCGTGACCACCAGCATCACGGATGCTTCGCGCCACCGCCAGCGACAAATCCGACTTACCGGTGCCGGTCGCCCCGACGATCGCGATAATCGTGTTGGCAGAAACCTCGGTCACAGAGTGACGCTACCCATGAGCGTCGAACACTAGCGTTGTCCTTCGGTGGGGTCGTAAATGTCCGACGTCGCGACGCGCAGGGTCGGCAGGCCGAGTCCGATAACAGGCTTGCCGGATGCGCCGAGGTTCGTTGATCCGAGGTTCTTGGCCCCGCTTGCGGGAACGCCACAGCTCGCCGCTTCGGCGCGATCCCACGCGTCGCCGGCACGGGTGCGACGGATGGTGAGCGGTGCCCCCGTGGGGTCGTCCGCAATGAGGAAGAAAGGCTTGGCATCCGTAATCGTGACGGTGACGACATCGCCGGGGCGCGGAACCTCACTGCCCTCCGGCACCTCAAAGTGCACGAGACGAGAGTCGGGAGCGCGACCGCTCAACCGGTGCGTCGCTGCATCTTTGCGACCTTCGTTGTTGGCGACGAGAAGATCGAGAGTGCGCCCAATTTGGAGCTGGTTCTCTTCGAAGGCGATGGAATCTTGAAGGGCCACGAGACGAAGGAAACGCTCCTGCACGACCTCTTTGGGAACCTGATCGGGCATATCGGCAGCAGGTGTGCCCGGTCGCTTGGAGTACTGGAACGTGAAGGCGGTCGCAAAGCGTGAGGCGGCCACGACTCGAAGGGTCTCAGCGAAGTCTTCTTCGGTCTCGCCGGGGAAGCCGACGATGATGTCGGTGCTGATGGCGGCATTGGGAATAGCGGCGCGAACGCGATCGAGAATGCCGAGGAACTTCGCGCTGCGGTAGGAGCGGCGCATCGACTTCAAGATGCGGTCACTGCCGGACTGCAGTGGCATGTGAAGTTGCGGCATAACAGCGGGGGTCTCGGCCATCGCCAAGATAACGTCATCGGTGAAGGCAGCGGGGTGAGGGCTCGTGAAACGGATGCGCTCCAACCCCTCAATCTGCCCGGCAGCGCGCAGTAGCTTTCCGAACGCCTCACGGTCACCGAATTCAACGCCGTAGCTGTTCACGTTTTGACCCAGCAGGGTTACTTCAATCGCACCGTCGGCAACGAGGGCCTCAATCTCGGCCAGGATGTCGCCGGGGCGACGGTCCATCTCTTTTCCGCGAAGGCTCGGCACAATGCAGAAGGTACAGGTGTTGTTGCACCCCACGGAGATGGAGACCCACCCCGAGTACGTCGAGTCACGCTTGGTGGGGAGCGTCGACGGGAAGGTCTCGAGTGACTCGAGAATCTCGATCTGCGCCTCTTCGTTGTGGCGGGCGCGCTCGAGCAAACCGGGCAGTGAGCCCATGTTGTGCGTACCGAAGACGACGTCAACCCAGGGAGCCTTTTGCAAGACGACGTTTTGATCTTTTTGCGCCAGGCACCCGCCCACCGCAATCTGCATGCCGACGTGCTTCTCCTTGACACGAGCCAAGTGACCCAAGTTGCCGTAGAGCTTGTTGTCGGCGTTCTCGCGAACCGCGCAGGTGTTGATGACGACGACGTCGGGCTGCTCCGAGCTCGCGCTGCGCTTGAAGTCTGGGTCGGCAAGAGCTTCAGGGCTCGCCTCGAACTTGATGTATCCGGCAGCCTCCATAGCGCCACCGAGGCGTTCGCTATCGTGAATGTTCATCTGACAACCGAAGGTGCGCACCTCAAACGTGCGCTGGCGCCCAGAGTCGTCAAGCGCTGCATCCGACACGGGGATGATGGTGGGCGCTTCGGTGACGTTACTCATATCTTCACAAGCTTACGCTCGCAAAAAGACTGCGGCTAACGAAAACTGACGCCTCCGCGACCGCTGGGGGTGCGTGTAGCCATGGCAGCCTTCGTCGCTTCACGAACGACCTGCCCGGTGTAGCCGCGGCGACTCAAGAAGCCGACGAGACGGCGTTCGGCGGTTGCGTCGTCGAGGCGTGAGAACTGACGTACGCGAGTGAGAGCCAGCTCAGCGGCTTGGTTCTCCTCGGCCCCGGAGTCGAGCCCCTCGAGGGCAGCCTCGGCTGCCGCATTGTCGACACCGCGACGGCGGAGCTCGCGTGAGATGATGCTGCGACTCTGACCTTTGCGTTCGCTCAGGCGCGTTGCCAGCTCAACGGCGAGTCGTTCGTCATTGAGGTATCCCAGTCGGGTGAACTTCTCGACCCAGTCGGCGATTTCTTCGCGGCTGGCAAACTGCTCGTTCAGCCAGATTTCGGCCTCGCGAATCGTCATGTCGTGGGCGTGGAGCTTGCGCAACAGTGTTGCCTCGACCTTGTCGGCGTTGAAGGCGTTCTCGGGTTCGGATTCGTTCTCAGCCTGTCGATCGAGACCAGCCGGCCGTTCCGAGTCAGTCTCAGATTCCTGATCTTCGACAGCTTCGACGAACTTCACGCGCGAGGTCGTACCGCCGAAAAGTCCGCCCGGAGGATCGGACGGACCTTTCGTTTGCGATACCGGCGTCGAGTCGTCTTCGGGGGTGACCCACGGAAGAAACGTGACGTTTGACATGCTTAGGCTCCCTTGCGGGCCTCGAGCTTTTCAGCGAAGGCATCCATGCTGGCGGATTCGGTCTTGAGACCCTTCTCCAGCAGTGCGGCGGCCTTCTCTGCCTCGGCGTCAGCCAAAGCCTTCGCGGCGATACCAGCGGGGCCGACTCCGAGCTTGCCCAAAATCTTGTTCTCGATCTCGAGAGCAATGTCGGGGTTGTCCAGCAAGAAGTTGCGCGAGTTCTCTTTACCTTGACCAAGCTGGTCGCTGCCGTAGGTGTACCAGGCGCCCGACTTCTTGACGATGCCCTGATCCACACCGAAGTCAATGAGGCTTCCCTCACGGGAGATACCAATGCCGTAGAGAATGTCGAACTCGGCCTGCTTGAAGGGCGGTGCCATCTTGTTCTTGACGACCTTGACGCGGGTGCGGTTACCCACAGCCTCGGTGCCGTCCTTCAGCGTTTCGATGCGACGGATGTCGAGGCGAACGGAGGCGTAGAACTTGAGCGCCTTACCACCGGAGGTTGTCTCGGGGCTTCCGAAGAAGACACCGATCTTCTCGCGCAGCTGGTTGATGAAGATCATGGTGGTGTTGGTGGTGCTGAGACCACCGGTGAGCTTGCGAAGTGCTTGAGACATGAGGCGAGCCTGGAGACCCACGTGGGTGTCTCCCATTTCGCCTTCGATCTCGGCGCGCGGAACGAGGGCAGCCACGGAGTCGATGACGATGAGGTCGATGGAGCCAGATCGCACCAGCATGTCGGCGATTTCAAGCGCCTGCTCACCGGTGTCGGGCTGCGAAACGAGAAGCGCATCAATGTCGACACCCAGCTTGCGGGCGTACTCAGGGTCGAGAGCGTGCTCGGCGTCAATGAAGGCAGCGATGCCGCCGTTGCGCTGTGCATTAGCGATGGCGTGAAGGGTAAGGGTCGTCTTACCGGAGGACTCAGGGCCGTAAATCTCGACGATACGGCCGCGGGGAAGCCCGCCTATACCGAGCGCGACGTCAAGCGCGATGGAGCCCGTGGGGATGACCTCAACAGGAGCGCGTTCGTCGCTACCAAGGCGCATAACGGAACCCTTGCCGAACTGGCGGTCGATCTGAGCGAGTGCAGTTTCTAGTGATTTTTCGCGGTCAGCAGCAGATGCCATGGCCGTCTCCTTTTCTTGTCGAGGTTGATTCGCCTAAAGGCTGCCGTGCTGCTGCTTCGCTACCGATCGGCCAGGATGGCGGGGCGGGCGCTGCGCAGTGCTTACGGCAAGGCGGATGCTCTGGTGTGTACTCGTATGACCATACGTTTTGCCACTGACATTGAGATCGTCGGTGACGCTGGTGTGAGCAACAAGTGCGCAACAGGGCATGTGTAGGAGACTAGCGCTTTTCGAATATATATTCGATACCGGCACGGCGTGTCGAAACGACAACATCCAGGAAAATTTGGACTACTTTGTCGGCGACCGTCCGGGCTACTTTTTTGGCTCGGGAAGGCCGACGCCGTACCAGCGGTTCTGGGGCACATCCGAGGCACGACACAGGGCGAGCCAGACGTCGCGGGCGTCAAGGCCCTTCGCGAGGGCGTCGGCGGCTGTGCGCTCTCCGAGTTCCGAGAGAACGAGATCGCTCACCAGCACACGGCCGTAGGGGCCACCGAACTCATCGGTGACCGCTTGCCAGAACTCACTGAGCCTCACTGCTACTCCAGGGGGTGTCGGGGATGTTCGGGATGA
>CANEXL010000037.1 GCA_947443745.1 Microbacteriaceae bacterium
AAAGAAAGCCTTGATTCCCTATGCCAGACCTTTTCAGTTCAGCGCTCGCACAGGCAGCAGCCATCAAGAATGGTTCCGTCAGTGCAACGGAGATGGCAACCGCTTACCTAGAAAGAATCGAGAAGTTCAACCCCGAGGTAAACGCCATCATTTGGCTCGATCAGGATGCTGTTCTCGACTCCGCCCGGGCAGTGGACCGTTCTATCGCCGCGGGCGAGAACGTAGGCCCCTTCGCTGGGGTTCCGCTACCGATCAAAGATTTAAACTCGGCCATAGGCCAGCCAAACACTTTCTCGTCACTTGGGGTCGCTGAGAGGATTGAGACCGAGGACGACCTCGTGGTCGCTCTCCTGCGCGACGCAGGATTCACTTTTATGGGGCGGAGCAATAGCCCAGAGTTTGGGGCGCTGACGGTTTCTGAAAACGCTCGTCATGGAAAAACTCGCAACCCCTGGAACCTTCAATTCACTTCCGGCGGTTCAAGCGGCGGTGCCTCCGCAGCGGTGGCAGCAGGCTTCTCCCCTGTCGCACTAGCGTCGGACGGTGGTGGATCGATTCGCGTGCCGTCAGCGGCGACCGGTTTGGTGGGCTTGAAGCCCAGTCGAGGCCGAGTTCCTTCCCTGGTTCAGCCATGGGAGCACTCGACGGTCGAGGGATCAATCACCCGAACCGTTGCCGACACAGCAGCAATTCTTGACGTCATTTCTCAGGAGGACCGCCTCGGTTGGTACACCGCACCTCGGCAGGAACGACCTTTTCTTGAGGAGGTGGGAGCTCCCACCGGGCAACTGCGAATTGGCCTGCTTTTGGAGGCGCCGACAGGCCTTCACGTTGATGAGGAGTGCATTAACGCTGCCATGAAAGCGGCACGGGCGCTGGAGCATTTGGGTCACATTGTGACGCCCGTAGCACCGCTTCTCTTTTCCCCGGAAGCAGTTCATGGCTTCATTAACGTCATGATTAGCTCGGCGGTGTTCGCTGCACCGTTCGACGATCCCACGAAGGCAGATCCTTACATTAGGTACCGTTGGGAACAGGCGAAGCAATTTCATTCCGGCGAGTATGCCGCTTTGGCGATGCGGCTGCAGGCCGAATCGAGAATGATTGTGAGTCAATGGGGACGAGATTTTGACGTCCTCCTGACACCAACAACGGCGTGTGAAACACCGCTGGTCGGAACGGTCTATGACGAGGCCAATAATGATCCAGCGGGGCCACGATTGACTGAAGCGCGCATGGTCTCGTTCACCGCTTTTTGCAACATCGCGGGGCTCCCAGCAATTTCACTTCCCGTGCACACCGCGGCCAATGGTATGCCGGTCGGCGCTCAACTGATCGGCGGTCCTTTTGATGAGGCAACATTAATCCGCCTCGCCTCCGCGATGGAGGAAGCATTCTGTTGGCAAAATCGCCATGCCGACCTCGAGAGCCAGATTCGAGTTCGCACCTAATGCCGGGAGAAACGGTGAGTGCCATGACGGGAGTGATCCCTCGCCTGCAGATGAGTAAGAACCGGGGGGCCGGATGGTCAGCTTTTTGGAGGCGCCGGCTCACTGGCCTCGTCCTGTCTATCGGACTGCTGGTTCTTCTTACGTTCCTCATCGTTCCGCTCATCCCGGGCGATCCCGCCATTGCCATATTGGGGACGAACGCTCGACCCGCCTCAGTCAATGCGCTGCGAGAGCAACTTCACCTTAGTGATCCCTTGTGGTCACAGTTTGTCTCCTACATCAACGGGCTCCTTCACTTAGATATCGGAGAGTCCTTTCGTTACAAGACGCCCGTGATAGATATCATCACGACCAAACTTCCGTACACGGCGCAACTCGCCTTCGGATCGATTGCTCTCGTACTTGTTGTCGCTGTTCCCCTCGGAATGGGTATTGGTGTCTTGACGCGCGGCGGAAGAAGGAATGCCCTTGGAACCGGGTTCAGTGTTATCGCCGGTTTCTTAGCCTCCTTCCCCGCCTATGTCGTGGGCACCCTTCTCGTCATCGTTTTTGCCATTTGGCTGAAAGTTCTGCCGGCCGGGGGGGCAAACGTTGCGACGTCGTCGGTTCTCCCGATCGCCGCCTTGGCACTGGGGCCGATATTTGCCGTAGCGCGAGTCGTGCGTGCCGAAACGTACACCGTGCTCAAACAGGACTTCATGCGCACGGCCCGAGGTCACCGACTCCGAGCAGCGCGACTCTATCTCGTTCATGCTTTCCCCAACCTCCTAGCTAGCACGTTGACGTTGGCCGGCCTCATCTTGGCCGGACTCCTTGGCGGCGCGATTGTGATTGAGACGGTCTTTAGCTATCCGGGACTCGGCAGTGAAGTCGTGCAGGCCATTATTTACAAGGACTATCCGGTGATTCAAGGAATCATCTTGGTCATCGGTTCGATTGCCATTCTCATCAACCTGCTGATTGACGTCATCCTTGGGATCATCGATCCCCGCACACTAGGAGGTAGCGACGGTGCCTAAGAAATCTCAAACCGCGAGAAGTCCCATAGCTCTCACCACGGGCCTTGCCATGGCCGCAGTCCTCATTCTGATTGCTGTGTTTGCCCCAATTTTTCTCTCGGGCGATGCCAACACGTTGACCGCGGCGGTTCGCGAAGCGCCGGGCGCGTCTCACTTTTTAGGAACGGATCAATTCGGCCGCGACGTCTTCGCGCGAACCCTCGTCGCCACCCGACTCACTCTGATCCTCGCCGTGTCGGCGACGATCATGTCTGTCATCATCGGCGTCTTCATCGGAGGTTTCATCTGGCTCGCGCCTCGAAAATTTCGCGACCTGGTCCTGCGAATCATTGACTCCAGCGTCGCCTTTCCGTCGCTGATCTTGGCGCTGGTGATCGCCGCAATCCTTGGGCCGGGAGCCTTCTCGGCCGTCATTGCAATCGGTGTAGCCGGTATTCCCGGATTCGCCCGCATCACGTCAAACATGGTGGCGGGTGTGATTAACCGTGACTACGTCTCCACGGCGCGACTCCTCGGCGTCCCGGGCGCGCGGCTGTTTACACGCCACCTTCTGCCCAACATTGCGTCGCCACTCCTGGTTCTGATTGCGTCGAGTTTTGCCCTGACTCTTTTGGACATCTCGAGCCTGTCCTTCGTGGGTTTGGGAGTGCAGAGTCCCGAGTACGACTTTGGGCGACTCCTCAACGAAGCGCTGCCCAGCATCTACTCCCACCCCATTGAGGCAATCGCACCGAGCTTCATGCTTATTTTTTCCGGCGTTGCCGCCATGATGATTGGGGATGGCCTCGCCGCCCGCCACGAGGCACGCGGGCACGCACCGGCTTCGGCACGAAAGCAAGCCGTTCGTCTCGTGGGAGGCTCCCCACGATTCCCGGACGCCCTAGTCGAAGTTTCTGGCCTAACAATTACGGATACCCTCGGTAACCAATTGGTCAAGGGCATCTCCTTTTCCATTAATCAAGGTGAAATCGTGGGCCTTGTCGGAGAGTCGGGCTCGGGGAAGTCCCTGACGGCGATGTCACTGGCGGGGCTCCTAGCCGATGGCCTGGGAATGAATGCCACAGCGCTGCGCCTGGGAGACCTCGACCTCCTGACAAAGATTCCCGACGCAAAACTTGCCAAGGAAATCGGCCTGGTTTACCAAGACCCGGGAACGACCTACAACCCCGCCTTGCGGATGGGAGTTCAGCTCACGGAAGTTGCACGCGTGCATCTGGGAATGGCGCGGCGCGATGCGGACGCCTCCCTCATTGCGGCGCTGGGCAACATTCGTGTTCGTCAGCCGGAAGAGAGAATGCGCCAGCATCCTCATCAGCTTTCCGGGGGCATGCTTCAGCGTGCGACAATCGCCTCGAGCATGGTGACCGACCCCTCCTTGATCATTGCCGATGAACCGACGACGGCACTGGATGTCACGGTGCAGGCCGAGGTGTTGCGAGAATTTAAGGCCATCAATAGCGGCAAGGGAACGTCCATGTTGTTCATCACTCACGACTTGGGCATTGTTCAGGAGTTGTGCGATCGCGTTCTCGTAATGCGTTCGGGGGAGATTGTCGAACGTCTCACGGGCGATCAATTGAAGCGCGGCGAAGTGACGCACGACTACACGCGCCGCCTCCTCGAGACCACCCCGACAATGACCAGTCCCCTTTCTCGACTCACTAACACAATCGAAAAGACAGAGATATGACGAGCATTCCCGCCGCCGCAGTCGGCCTCCGCCTGAGCGTTCATGGCCTTGAGGTCGTCCTGGGTTCCGGTCGACGATCCGCTCATATTTTGAAGGAAGTCTCTTTTGACGTTCCCACAGGACAGACCGTCGGGCTTGTTGGCGAATCTGGATCGGGCAAATCGACGTTGGCGAAGACGTTGGTCGGCGTTCACCGGGCGACGGCAGGCTCCATCATTTTTGATGGTGAGGAGGTGACTTCTGCTCACGGGGAGCAACGTCGACTCTTGCGCCGAAAGATTCAACTCATCCCTCAAGACCCGTATTCGTCGTTGGACCCCAAGCGCACGATTGGTCAAACCCTCGCCGAAGCAATCGACCCCGTTCATGCCCGGTTGAAGGAGCACCGGCCGAGAATTATTGAACTACTGACGATGGTGGCGCTACCGGCAGATGCTGTCGATCGCTATCCGCATCAATTTTCCGGGGGACAACGTCAACGTGTGGCCATTGCGCGCGCCCTCGCCGCCGAGCCTGATCTCATCATTGCGGATGAGATTACCTCTGCCCTAGACGTCTCCACGCAGGCCGAGATTCTTGACCTATTTGATCGTCTGAGGAGAGAACTGGGTCTCACCGTGATCTTCATATCCCATAACCTTGCGGTGGTGAGGCAAGTGAGCGACACCGTGCTCGTGCTGTTCCAGGGAGAACTAGTGGAGTCGGGCTCTGTAGCGGATATTTTCGCGCATCCGGCCCATCCCTACACTGCAGAGTTGTTGAGATCGGTGCCCGGGGGGCCGGGCTTCACGCTCTCTAAGGAACGTCTTTAGCGATGGAGTATCTGCACATTGGGCCTGGCCCTATAAGCACTCTGGCGACCCAGTACATGGTGCGGATGCGCGACGCGGTGCACCTGGCAACGGACGTCTATTTGCCGGGCGGGAACGTTATTCCCGGAGATACCGTGCTCATTCGTCTGCCCTATGACAAGAGTGGTGAATACACCTTCATCGCGAACATTGCCGAATATTTCATGGCGCGCGGCTATCGTGTCGTGGCCCAAGACGTGCGAGGAAAGTTTCGCTCCGAAGGACAGGCTCTTTTGTTCGTGAACGAAGCCGATGACGGCTACGACACCATCGAGTGGATCACTCAGCAGCCATTCTCCAACGGCAATGTGGCCATGTGGGGCGATAGCTATTACGGCTACACGCAGTGGGCGGCCGTTTCCAGCCAGCATCCGGCGCTGAAAGCAATCTCCCCCCGGGTTACCGGAACTCAGCTCGGGGAGCCAGTTCAGCGGGCGGCCGGTGACATCACGCGCCGTGTCGAGTGGGGAATCACGCTGATGTATCCGTTGACCTATTTTCACTCCCAAGACGCCTATTTCTGGGATGTTGACTGGACCACCCGTCCCTACTCGGCGGCAGCGGAGGACTTCATGGAGACCGTCGGAGCGCGGTCTCCTTCCTACGATCTGTGGTACCCGCAGCCGGTTTATCTTCCGCGCTTTCGGGCGGGGAGCCCCTTCGATGCTCGGCCGGTGCCGGTGCTGCACGTCATCGGTTGGTGGGATAACTGTGCCCCGTTGTCGTGGGCCGACGAGGTAGAACTGGCGAAGCGTCCCGCATGGGCGTTGAATCATTACCTGCGGATTGAGCCCATGGATCATGAGGGCTACATCTTCCTCGAGGCTGACGAAGACCGGGTCGAAACACGTTCCCTCGCGCAGATTGAGGCGTTGCTGCCCCGATTGCTGGACCCGGCCATCGAGTTCTTTGAGATCTTCGTTCGTGGCAATGGTCGTCCCGAAGATATCCCGAAGGTCTCCTGGAATCTGGCCGGCACGGAGGGCATGCGCGAAAGTTCGTCGTGGCCGCCGACAGGGGTTAGGTCGTCGACTCTGGTTGCTGACAGCGCCGGCAATCTCGTGGCGAATGCCTCGCCAGACGGAGCATCATGTGGCACCGACATCACGTGGGAACATAACCCAAACGATCTCGTTCCCTCGAGTGTTCCCAATGCGTTCGCCTTCCTTTCGGTGCTTCCCGACGAAGCGGGAATCGGCCTAAGGAGCGATGTCCTCGTCTTTGACAGCCGCCCTGTTGCGCACACCGTGGAACTTGTTGGTCCCGTCACGGCAAAGGCGCGCATCCATTCCTCCGGCCCCAACATGGACCTATTCCTTCGGCTCCTCGATGTCTCTCCCGAGGGGAGTGCCGTCCGCATCGGGCGGGGGCAAGTCCACCTTGTGGATGCCACTCAAGCCACAACGGTCGAGGTTGATCTTGGTCAACTGGGGTATCAGCTGCGGGAAGGACACCTCCTGAGGCTCCACATTTCCAGCAGTGATTTTCCGGAATTCGTTCCCCTTCCAGGCACGGGAGAAAATCCGTGGGGTGCAACCGAGGTTGTCTCCACAACCCAGTCACTTCTCGTAGGTGGTGCCGATGGCCTGTCTTTGACGGTGAGTATCTTGAAAGGAATGCTGTCGTGATGCAGCCGGTTTTGGAATTTGCGTTTGAGGTTCGAGTCGACATTGCTCACGAGCTACATGTGGGAAGAGGAATCGATGAAGTTCTACAGTTCACCCCGATTACCGGCGGTACCGTTGCGGGGCCACTCCTTAACGGCACCGTCATCGCCGGCGGCGGAGATTGGTCTGTCGAGCGATCTGGAACCACTCAACTTGAGGCGCGCTACCTGATTCAGGCCGATGACGGTTCCATCGTTGATGTTCTGAATCGCGGGTATTACCGCACTTCCTCGGAGGTGTTAGAAAGGGTTGCGGCTGGGGAACACGTTGATGAAGCGGACTATTACTTCAGAACCGCACCCATCTTCCAGACGGATGCTCCCGCCCATCGCTGGCTCGCCGAGAATCAATTTGTCGGTCTCGCTCGCGACGATAACGGTCAAATTTGTATCCGATTCTTTGTTCTTCGCTAGGCATGTCCTAGACCTGTCTCTGATCTCGCATCCCCAAAAGGAACCCCCATGGCAGCCCCCGAAACAATCTTTGTTGGCGGAAATATCTTCACGGCCGGATGGGCATCGTCCCGCGCCGGAGCCGTTGCCGTTGCGAATGGTCGCATCCTTGCTGTCGGCGACGAAGCCGACGTGTTGAATCTCGCCGGAACTGGAACAGTGACAGTGGACATTGCCGACCGGCTGCTCCTTCCCGCTTTCCACGACGCCCACGCGCATCCCGTGGCGGGGGGAGTGGAGCTGTTGCAGTGCGACCTCACTGTCGCGGAGAGCGCCGACCATTGCTTCGCCATCATCGCCGAATATTCCTCGACCCACCCTGAGGAAGAATGGATTCTGGGCGGAGGGTGGTCCATGGCGCATTTTGTTGGGGGCACCCCCACGACTTCGATGCTGGATGCCATCGTCGCCGACCGCCCGGTTGCTCTGGTGAACCGAGATCACCATGGCCTGTGGGCCAACTCGGAGGCCTTGCGTCGAGCGGGAATTTCCGCGGCGACCCCCGATCCGGCCGACGGGCGCATCGAGCGTGACTCCTCTGGCAACCCCACGGGCATGTTGCACGAAGGTGCCATGGCCCTGCTTGAACCGGTGAAGCCAGGTCCCGACGCAGCGCTGTCGTATCGCGGACTTCTCAAGGCCCAAGAAGACTACTTTCGGCAGGGTATCGTCGGTTGGCAAGATGCCTACGTCGATGCTTACGGCGGGCTTGGTGGCATCGGTGACATTCTCGACGTCTACCTCGCCGGCGTCGATCGTGGTGACCTGAAGGCTCGTGTCACGGCGGCACTGTGGTGGGAGCGTGCTCCGGGTCTTGATCAGCTTCCATCCCTCATCGAGCGCCGCCAAAGCGTGCTCGATCGCGGCCGGGAAGATATTCTCAACGCGAGCACCGTCAAGATCATGGTCGATGGTGTGACAGAAAACTTCACGGCCGCAATGTCGGTGCCATACCTCGATTCCTGTGGCCATCCCACGGAAAATAGTGGCCTTACTTTCATTGACCCGATGGATATGGCCCGCTACGTTGTCGCGCTCGACGCAGCCGGCTTTACGGTGCACTTTCACGCACTGGGCGACAGAGCCGTCACGCTTGCGTTGGATGCGGTGGAAGCCGCTCGTCGCGCTAACGGAATGAGTGGGAACCGGCACCACTTGGCCCACCTTCAAATAGTGGGGGAGCCAGACATTCCGCGCTTCAATTTGCTGGGGGCTACGGCCAACCTTCAAATGCTGTGGGCGACCATAGACGACCAACTTCGTGACCTGGGCTTTCCCCACATGGATCCAAAATTTGTGGCGCGGCACTATCCGTTCGGCGAGCTCGTTGCCTCCGGCGCGGATCTTGCCGCCGGGAGCGACTGGCCCGTGTCCACGGCTAACCCGCTCCAGGCCATTCATGTTGGCGTCAACCGCGTGCGTCATGGAGAAGAGACCGGAGCCTTGGGATACCCCGAGCAGGCGATCGCGCTGGCAACCGCTCTGTCGGCTTACACCGCGGGTTCGGCTCGGGTGAATGGCCGTGAGCAGTACACCGGGCGGCTTCGCGTCGGCATGGAGGCAGATCTTGCCGTGCTCTCACAAGACCCATTCGCTTCGACGTCCGACACAATCGGCGAGGCGCAGGTCGTCAGCACCTGGGTGAGCGGAAATAACGTCTTCACGCGCCCGTAGGCCTCCCGGTGTCCGCGAGGACCGTCACGGCCTGATGGACAGATTTGGTGGCTTAGCAGGATGCACGGCATGGGGGCGTTAGTCACTTCACCAACCGATTAGCCAACGACCTCAGAATCTGCCAGAATAAGAAGTCGAGTTCGCCTGATATCCGACCCTCTAATCAGATACCTGAGCGAAACCCTAGAGCTTGCTGTCGAGTGTGCCCCCACGCTCACGGCCGTCAGTTCATTTCACCAACAGAGACTCACAGGAGAATTGTGGCTGTCAAAATTCGTTTGAAGCGCATGGGTAAAATCCGTGCACCCTATTACCGCATCGTCGTAGCCGACTCGCGCACCAAGCGCGATGGTCGTGTTATCGAAGAAATCGGCAAGTACCACCCCACCGAGAACCCTTCGTTCATCGAGGTCAAGTCAGACCGTGCCCAGTACTGGCTCAGCGTTGGCGCCCAGCCAACTGAGCAGGTTGCCGCACTGTTGAAGCTGACCGGTGACTGGGGCATCTTCAAGGGTGACAAGAACGCCGTTAGCACCGTCAAGGTCAAAGAGCCCAAGCCGGTCTTCGAAATCGATGCCAAGAAGAAGCCAGTTTTGGTTCCCAAGGCAGAGAAGGCGCCCGCCAAGGTTGAGGTCGTCGTTGAGGATGTCGTAGAAGACGTCGTCGCCGAAGACGTTGCTGAAGCAGTCGTCGAAGCCGTCGAAGAAGCCGCAGCAGAAGCTGTCATCGAAGAGGTCGTTGCAGAAGCAGCCGCCGAGGTCGTTGAAGAAGCCGAAGCCGTCGTCGAGGCAGCAGCTGAAGAAGCTGCTCCCGAGGAAAAGGCCTAAGAACAATGTTGGCAGCAGCCGTTTCGCACCTCGTCAAGGGAATCGTTGAGAATCCCGAGGACGTCAAGGTTGCCGCACGTTCTAACGCACGTGGCGAGGTCCTCGAGGTTCATGTGAACCCCGAGGATCTTGGCCGCGTCATCGGCCGTTCGGGTCGCACTGCAAAGGCAATCCGAACCGTCGTCAATGCCCTTGCTGACGGTCGCAACGTTCGCGTTGACGTCGTCGACACCGACGCGTAGTCGTGACTGCAGATCCTCGGCAGACCCAACTTCGTGTAGGCCGCCTGACGAAAGCCCACGGGCTTAAAGGCGCCATCAAAGTCGAGCTCTACACTGATGAGCCCGAGAAGCGCTTCGTTCCCGGAGCGGTCTTCTCCCTTCAGGTTCCGGTGGAATCACCCTGGCACGGCAAGAGCCTCACGCTCGCCGAGCTGCGCTGGTATAACGCCAGCCCCGTAGCGTTCTTTGCGGATGTCCCCGACCGTTCCACGGCCGAGACTCTCATCAAGGCAATCCTCTGGGTCGAACACGACGCCTCCGTCTTGCCCGATGACCCCGAGGCCTGGTACGACCACCAACTCACCGGTCTGCGCGCCGTTCGTGATGGCGTGGATGTCGGCACAATCGCCCGCGTCGAGCACTTTCCTGCCCAGGACTTGTTGGTCGTCAAGACCGCCAGCGGTGAAGTGATGGTTCCCTTCGTGAAGGCCATCGTTCCCGAGGTCAACGTAAAAACAGGCATCGTCACCCTCACTCCTCCTCTCGGCCTCTTTGAAGAACTCGAAGACGACGACAGCGAACTTCTCGCGACGACGGCTCCTCCTCGCGCCGAGCAGGTCAGCGACGATTCTGACGAAGATTCTGACGACGATTCTGACGAAGATTCTCACGACGAAGCCGCAGTAGCAGGCAAGGACTCCTCCGAGGCCTAAATGCGCATCGATATCGTCACGATCTTTCCCGAGTTCTTCGGCATCCTCGACGTATCGCTCCTGGGTAAGGCCCGCGTGAGTGGCCTCATCGAAACCCATGTGCACGATCTGCGCGATGGCGCCCACGACAAACACCGCACCGTCGATGACACTCCCTACGGTGGCGGCGCAGGCATGGTGATGAAACCGGAACCGTGGGGTGTCATCCTTGACGCCATCCTGAGTGATGCCGGTTCGGCTCCCATTGCGATTTCTTCTGCGACTGAGGCCGACAGTATCGCCGCTGACGGGATTCCTGCCGGTGGTCCCCTTCTTATCGTTCCTTCGCCTGCCGGAGAACAGTTCACGCAGGCGATGGCGCGTGAGCTCGCTCACGAGCAGCAACTCATCTTTGCGTGCGGCCGTTATGAAGGCATCGACCAACGTGTCGTCGATCACTATTCATCGCGGATGCGCGTGCGCCTGGTTTCCCTTGGCGACTACGTTCTCAACGGTGGTGAGGTTGCGACGCTGGCCATGATCGAGGCCGTCGGTCGCCTCATCCCTGGCATGGTCGGAAACCCGGAATCTCTCGTTGAAGAGAGCCACGAAAATGGCCTCCTCGAGTACCCGAGTTACACGAAACCCCCCACGTGGCGAGACCTCGATGTGCCGCCCGTACTGCTTTCAGGTAACCATGGAGCCATCTCGACGTGGCGCCACGAGCAGCAAGTCGAACGCACAACGCGCGTTCGACCCGATCTCCTGCCCAACGTTTCCCCTGATACTGAGGCAGAGCCCGACGCCGACCGCTGAGCGGTGACACGCTTCACTTTGTGCGCAGAGCATTTCCGTGGCAAGATAAGTGATTGTGCCGCGGCCAGACCCTGCCATAGGGGAGTCTGAGCAATACGCATCAGCATGAACCAATCAACAACCAATTACCCGTGTTCGACCTATGGCGGAGACAGAGAGCGATAAATCATGCATATTCTTGACGCCGTAGACGCACCTAGCCTGCGTCACGACATTCCCGCGTTCCGCGCCGGTGACAATGTCAAAGTCCACGTCAACATCATCGAGGGCACGCGCTCTCGTATCCAGGTTTTCCAGGGCGTCGTAATCGGCCGCTCCGGTGAAGGCGTTCGCGAGACGTTCACGGTCCGTAAGGTCAGCTTCCAGGTAGGTGTGGAGCGTAAGTTCCCCGTGCACTCTCCCGTGATCGACCACATCGAAATCGTCACCCGCGGTGACGTTCGTCGCGCAAAGCTTTACTTCCTCCGCGATCTTCGCGGCAAAAAGGCAAAAATCAAGGAAAAGCGCGACCGCTAAATCGCGACTTTTTTCACAAGCCCTCGACACGAAAATGTCGGGGGCTTTTGTCGTCCCTCGCAGGCTTTTCGCAGGAGTTCGCGCCCTAGAATGTTTCAGGAGAAAGTTGATGAAAAACACATGACTCATGTAAATCCTGTTCAGCGTTCTCCTTGGCGCACCCTCGCCCTTTTTGTGCGCGATGTGCTGGTTATTTTTGCCATTGCCATCGTTGTTTCTTTCGTCGTCAAGACGTTCTTGGTGCGGTCATTCTTCATTCCCTCGGCCTCGATGGAGCAGACGCTGGTCATTGACGACCGTGTCATTGTCAATGAACTCGTTCCCGCCATGGTTCCTATTCAACGCGGCGATATCGTCGTCTTTCGCGATCCTGGCGGATGGTTACCCGCCACCGTTCCAGCCCCGGTCAACCCCATCACGGCCGCCACAGAGTGGACCCTTTCGCTCTTTGGGCTCGCCTCGCCCGATAGCAACGACCACCTCATCAAACGCGTCATTGGTCTGCCCGGTGACAAAGTTGCCTGCTGCGATGCCAATGGCAAGATGACCATCAACGGCGTTCCCATTAACGAGCCGTACATCATGTTGCCTTCCGGCGAGACAAAGTCATCCGGTATCGACTTCTCTGTCACCGTTCCTGAGGGCTCCCTGTGGGTCATGGGCGACAACCGCTACAACTCGAAAGATTCTCGCTACAACACGAACCAGCCGGGTGCTGGGTTTGTGCCCGTGAGTGACGTCGTCGGGCGCGCGTTTGTGATCAGCTGGCCGATGAGCCGTTGGTCGTGGCTCGGAAATTACCCCGACACCTTCGCAGGAGTTCCCGCTGCCGGTCAGTGACCCCACACTCGACGTCGAGGTCTCTCTCTTCGCCAGTGGAGCATCCGTCATCATCGGTATCGATGAGGTGGGTCGCGGCGCCATGGCTGGTCCGGTCATGGTGGGGGTGTGCGCCATAACGTCGTCGATCACGGATTTTCCGACGGGCCTCCGAGATTCCAAAATGTTGAGTGCTCCCAAGCGAGAGAAACTTGCCCCCGTTCTGCTCCTGTGGGCACCAACGGCTGTGGGCGCTGCCAGCGCTGCCGAAATTGATGAACTGGGCATCACAGCGTGCTTGGGGCTCGCGGCTAAACGTGCGCTCATTGCCTTGCATGAGGCCGGTGTGCGGGTGGGGGAGTCAACCGTCTTGCTGGATGGGGCCCACGACTGGCTGAATCCGGCGCTCACGAGCAAACTCCGCGTCATCACCCGGGTGAAGGCAGATCAAGATTGCGCCGTCGTAGCCGCCGCTTCCGTCGTTGCCAAGGTGGAACGTGACGCGCTCATGGTTGAACTGCATGACGAACATCCTGAGTATGGATGGGCCTCGAACAAGGGTTACGGCGCGGCAATTCACATGGATGCCATTCGCGCTGTAGGTGTGACCTTGCATCATCGTCAGACCTGGGTCAAGGCGCCCACCGAACGCAACGAATAGAATTGGGTCACCATGGATGAAGAAGATTTCGACGACTACGACCGCGAAGCCGAACTGGCTCTCTATCGCGAATACCGCGACGTTGTCGGGCAGTTCTCCTATGTCATCGAAACCGAACGTCGCTTCTATTTGGCCAACGAGGTTGACCTCAAGCGGGTCGATACCGAGACCGACTTCTACTTCGAGCTGACCATGAGCGATGTCTGGGTGTGGGATGTTTACCGTGCCGACCGCTTCGTGAAGTCCGTTAGGGTGCTCACGTTTAAGGACGTCAACGTCGAAGAGCTCTCCTCCAAAGACTTCGAGCTGCCGAAGGAACTCGCGCTCGACGAGTAGTTCCTTTGGCGCTGTAACTGGCTCTTCGTCAATTCTTGTTCTGGGTAAACGAGTGGGCCGCAGGAGAAGCGTCGTGTCCTCCACAAGACGATGATCCCTCACGCCCTCCCGAGACTTTCACCCGCCACCTCCCTGCTCCCCCTGCATCCCCGATGCTCGGTGGTAGGAGGCCACCATGGCAGAGAAAGACGCCCTCGGGCGCACGGGCGAACAACTGGCAGTCGAGTTTCTGCTACGCAATGGTTACGCCGTAGTCGAGCGCAACTGGCGGTGTCGCCAAGGCGAGATTGACATTGTTGCGCGAGTAGGCGCGACGACCGTCTTCGTTGAGGTCAAGACGCGGTCGGGGGTGGGTTACGGGCATCCGTTTGAAGCGTTGTCGCTCACCAAATTAGCTCGCCTTCGTCGTCTCGCGGGTGCATGGTGTGAGGCACATCCCTTGGTCGTCGGCGACATTCGAATTGACGCAATCGCCATCATTTCACCACCTCATGAAGCGCCAAGCATTGAACATATCGAAGCGGTCTTCGCGTGACAATCGGCAGAACGTTCGCGGTGGCTCTGTCGGGCATGAGTGGAACCCTGGTCGAGATCGAAGCGGATCTCGCCAATGGCCTCCCGGGACTCTCCCTCATCGGACTACCCGATCGTGCGCTGGGCGAGGCGGCAGAGCGTGTGCGCTCAGCGGTCGTCAACTCCGGGTTCAAGCTCCCTCCACGCAAGCTCACCGTCAACCTCTCCCCGGCCGCCTTGCCTAAACGAGGGTCAGGCTTTGACCTGGGAATCGCGCTTGCCTGTTTGGCTGCCGGTGGCCTGATTAGCTCTGCCTCAATCGAGGACGCGGTTCATATCGGGGAGCTTTCCCTTGACGGTCGCCTGCGCCCCACCGTCGGCGTTCTCCCTGCCGTAATTGCGGCGCGCGCCGCTGGACGAACACGCATCGTCGTTCCCTTGGCCAACGCCGTCGAGGCTGCGCTGGTTCCAGGCATGACCATCATTCCCGTCGCCTCCTTGCGGCAGGCAGCCACAGCGCATGGTGCCCGAACACCGGCACCGTCCACGTGGACCGAACTGCCACCACTTGTCTCTACTGCAACGGAGGTTGCCCGGGCACCGGAGGCCGCTCTTGATCTCGCCGACATCGCCGGCAATGATGATGCGGTTGAAGCTCTCATCGTCGCAGCGGCGGGCGGACATCACCTGCTCATGACCGGGCCACCCGGGGCGGGCAAAACCATGCTGGCGATGAGACTGCCGGGAATATTGCCCGATCTCACCCTGCTAGCGGCACTCGACGTAGCGTCCATACAATCTTTGGCGGGGTACGCCGCCGGCCAACAACTGCCGACCCGCCCACCCCTGGAGGCTCCTCACCACACGACGACCACTGCCGCCATGATCGGTGGAGGAACAGGCATGATTCGCCCCGGTTCCGCGGCCCGCGCCAGTCATGGTGTGTTGTTTCTTGATGAAGCGCCTGAGTTTCCGGCCGCCGTACTCGATGCCCTGCGTCAACCGCTGGAATCGGGGATGGTCTCCATCCACCGCGCCAACGCCGTCGCAACTTTCCCGGCTTCATTCCAGCTTGTCTTGGCTGCCAATCCTTGC
>CANEXL010000038.1 GCA_947443745.1 Microbacteriaceae bacterium
GGGAGAGGTAAGGAACCAGGCTCCGCCGACAATGAAAAACCCGACGGCGAGAAATATTGCCGCGGCACTGCTGATCTGCACGGCGACGAACGTTGTCAGCACGGGGCCGACAATCCAGATGATTTCTTGAGCGGATGCGTCGAGAGAGAAGAGAGGCGTCAGCTTCGTGGAGGGCACCATCTTGGGGTACATGGTGCGCACCGCCGGTTGGATGGGGGGCATCGAGGCCCCTGCCACCAACCCGAGAATCATGAGAGCCCACACGGGCAACGGAAGCACCACCATGACGCTCACCGTGAGGCACACCACGACGATGGTCCAGATGATGACCGGGCGAATTCCGAAGATCCCCATCATGCGACTGGTGATAGGGCCGACCAAGGCTTGGCCGAGGGCGAGTGCCCCGAGGACAGCCCCCGCTGCGGCGTAGGAGTGATACACGTGTTCGATATGGATAAGGAATGCCAGAGAGACCATTCCGAAGGGGAATCGGGCCGTGAGTTGGGATAGTACGACTCGACCGACTCCCGGCATGGTCATGATGTCCCAGTACGTCTTCACAAATGGTCAGTCTACGCTCGCCACGGCCCCTCCAGCCGCCGCCACGGTGCTCACTTTTGCCGAGTGAACGGGAGGTTTCTGCCCCATGAACATGTGCACAATTCGGCATAAGTTATCCACAGTTGTGGACGACACGCCCACAACATGTAGGGATGCCTGTACCCCCTTAACCCCTTATATAGTGGTCAAGCACACAAAAGATGAAATACGAGCAAGGAGATACCAGACGTGGGAATTACCGTCGTAAAGCGCAATGGCCAGCGCGAGCAGTATGACGCCAACAAGATCAATTTGGCGATCGAAGAGGCCACGCAGGGTCTGGATGACTCCATTGCGTGGGTAACCCAGATTGCATCCGAGCTCGAAATCACGCTGTTTGATGGCATCTCTACGCAGCAGCTCGATGAGGCTGTCATTCAAGTCGCCCTCCAGAACGTGAAAGACGACCCCGCATTCGACGTCGTGGCCGCCCGTCTCCTCCTCAAGACCATCTACAAGCGCGTCCTCGGTGATTACACCACTGCGTCGCAGCTCAAGAACCTGCACCGTGAGCACTTCGCCGCCAACATGATTCGCGGCGTCGAAGAAGGTTTGCTCGACCCCCGCCTCACCTCTCTCTTTGACCTCGAGGCGCTCGCCGCCGAAATCGAGCCAGCCCACGATGAGCTTCTCAAGTACATCGGTGTCGTCACGCTGAACAACCGCTACGGCATCAAGGGCCGCAATGGCGACCCCCTCGAGGTTCCTCAATACTTCTGGATGCGTATCTCCATGGGCCTGTCGCTGAACGAGGCGAACCCCACCGAGCACGCGCTCAACTTCTACCGCAAGATGAGCCAGCTGGAGTACTTGGCGGCCGGCTCCACCCTGGTCAACGCGGGTACCATCTACCCTCAGCTGGCCAACTGCTTCGTCATGGAAATGCAAGACGACATGGAGCACATCGCCAAGACCACGCGCGACGTGATGTGGCTCACCAAGGGCACCGGTGGCATTGGGCTGTCGGTAACCAAGCTTCGGTCGCAGGGTTCGCCCATCCGTTCAAACAACACGACATCTACGGGTCCCATTCCGTTCATGCACACCATCGACTCGATTCTTCGTGCCGTCAGCCGCGGTGGCAAGAAGTTCGGCGCCCTCTGCTTCTACATGGAGAACTGGCACCTCGACTTCCCTGAGTTCCTTGACCTTCGTCAAAACTCCGGTGACCCCTACCGTCGTACCCGCACAGCCAACACGGCTGTCTGGATCAGCGACGAGTTTATGAAGCGCGTTCAGAACGACGACTCCTGGTTCCTGTTTGACCCTCTAGAGGTGCAAGACCTCAACGAGCTCTTCGGCAAGGCCTTCTCCGAGCGCTACAACTTTTACGTGGGTGAGGCCGAAGCCGGTCGCATGAACATGTACAAGAAGATCGGTGCGCGCGAGCAGTTCAAGGCGATTCTGATTTCGTTGCAGTCCACCAGCCACCCCTGGCTCACGTGGAAAGACACGATCAACCTGCGTGCGCTTAACAACAACACGGGCACGATTCACTCCTCGAACCTCTGCACCGAAATCACGTTGCCTCAAGACGAAGACAACGTCTCCGTCTGCAACTTGGCGTCGATCAACCTGTCGCGCCACCTCACGGCCGACAACAAGGTGGACTACCCCAAGCTTGCCGAGAGCGCCAAGTTGGCCGTGCGTCAGTTGGATAACCTCATCGACATCACCCGTTCCTCGGTGCAAGAGGCCGACTTCTCCAACTCGGAGAACCGCGCCATTGGCCTTGGTCTCATGGGCTTCACCGACATTGTCGAGCGTTTGGGCTTCTCGTACGAATCCGAAGAGGCCTACGACCTTATCGACGTCATCACGGAGCACATTTCCTACGCCGCCATTGAGGCGTCGATTGAGTTGGCTCAGGAGCGCGGGGCGTACAACAACTTCGCCGGCAGCCGCTGGTCGCAGGGGCTCGTTCCTTTCGACAGCATCGACTTGGCCGAAGCCGACCGCGGGATCCCCATCACGGTGAACCGCAAGACGACTCTCGACTGGGATTCCTTGCGGAAGCGCGTCAAGGGCGGCATCCGTAACGCCACACTGATGGCAATCGCGCCCACGGCATCCATCGGCCTCGTCGCCGGTACGACGCCGGGTCTCGACCCTCAGTTCTCGCAGATCTTCAGCCGCGCTACCAGCTCGGGCAAGTTCCTTGAGGTCAACCGCAACCTTGTTGTCGACCTTCAGAAGCTCGGCCTCTGGGAGCGCGTGCGCGAAGACCTGTTGCGTAGCCAAGGCGACGTGCAGAACATTGCGCTCATCCCCGACGAAATCAAGGCCACCTACAAGACGAGCTTCCAGCTTGCTCCCTCCTCGTTCATTGAGGTTGCGGCACGCGCCCAGAAGTGGATCGACCAGGCGATTAGCCGCAACATGTATCTCGAGACGCGTGACGTCGGCGAGATGATGGGCATCTACTCGGCAGCATGGGAGCGCGGCGTAAAGACCACGTACTACCTGCACATGAAGCCTCGCCACACCGCAGAGCAGTCGACCGTCAAGGTCAACAAGTCTGAAGAAATCGGTGGCGGAATCGGTGGCGGCGCCAAGAAGGGCTTCGGTTTCGGTGGTGGTGCATCTAGTGCTACACCCGTTCCCCAGACGGCCTCAGCTGTGGCCGAAGCTGCCCCCGCTGCTGCCCGCAAGGGCTTCGGCTTTGGCTCGACAGGAGGCAACTGATGAACGAGGAATACATCGTTCCCGTAGATCCCATGGACGACCTTCAATGCGAGTCCTGCCAATAGCTTTTTCCCAGCACCACGGTTTTTAAAAAACGGTGCTTAACACCACAACCAGCACGGCCTGTAAGTCCTCTCGGTTAGATATCCCCCCGCCCCGAGCGGCCGGCACATTCACAACAACATTTGACATAATTTGTAGACCTATCAAGGAGAAATAACATGGGTATTCTCGGTACCGGAGTAGACCAGGGTTTGATGCTCAAGCCCGTCACGTATCAGTGGGCAATGGACCTGTATGACCAGGCCGTAGCCAACACGTGGTTCCCCAACGAAATTCAGCTCGGCGAAGACATTGCCGACTTCAAGAAGATGACAGACGAAGAACGTCACGCCATCACCTTCTTGATGAGCTACTTCAACCCCAACGAGCTTCTCGTGAACAAGGCCCTCGCCTTCGGCGTGTACCCCTACGTGAACGCACCCGAATGCCACCTCTACCTTGCGAAGCAGATGTGGGAAGAAGCCAACCACTGCATGTCCTTCGAATACGTTCTCGAGACGTTCCCCATCGACCGCGAAGAGGCCTACGGCTCGCACGTCAACGTTCCCTCGATGGCGCGCAAAGAGGAGTTCGAGGTCAAGTTCATCAAGCGCATGACCGAGCAGACCCTCGACATCACCACCACCGAGGGCAAGAAGGACTTCGTTCGTAACCTCATTGCGTACAGCATCATTCTCGAGGGCATCTGGTTCTACTCGGGCTTCATGGTGGCGCTCAGCTTCCGTCAGCGCAACCTGCTGCGTAACTTCGGTTCGCTCATGGACTGGGTCGTTCGCGATGAGTCGCTTCACCTCAAGTTCGGTATCAACTTGATCCTCACGGTTCTCGAAGAAAACCCCGATCTTCAGACCGAAGAGTTCGCCGCCGAAATCAAGCAGATGATCATGGATGCTGTCGAGATGGAAGAGGAATACAACCGCGACCTTCTCCCCAACGGCATCTTGGGCCTCAACTCGAACTACATCAACCAGTACGTCAAGTACCTGGCTGACCGTCGTCTCGAAGAGCTCGGCTTCGAAGCCGAGTACAAGGTATCCAACCCCGCAAAGTGGATGGCCACCGCCAACGACACTTTGCAGTTGGTCAACTTCTTCGAGTCCACCAACACGAGCTACGAGTCCAACGCGTCGGCAACGGTCGGCGCTCACTAGAAGAGATAACGCCGCTTCCTGAGGAGCGTCACGATACCTGCGGCCGGGCCGATATCTCCTTTTCGAGGAGGTGTTGGTTCGGCCGTTCTCTTTATGCGCCACCAATTGCCGTGCATTAACTGTCTGGTCAGCCAGATATGGATGATTTCCTGTAAAAGTTTCTGGTCTCCGAAACGCATCCGTAATGAAATGCTGAGTAGGCTACTTATGCCTCATAGGCCACTTTTTCACACCAAGAGAAAAGAGAAACACATGCGTAAAAGATTGGTAATTCCCGCACTCGTTGCGATCACCGTTCTTGCCCTGACGGGTTGCGTGAACAACGCAACTTCCACGGGTGGGGCCACGACAGCGGCTGCCGTCAGCGTTGACGCCGCAGCGGTCGCGCTTTTGCCCGCTGACATCAAGTCCTCCGGTGTCCTGAGCATTGGCGTTGACGCAACATACCCTCCCAACGAGTTCAAAGATGCTGATGGCAAGCCCATCGGCTGGGACATCGAGATCGCCAACGCTGTTGCCGCAAAGCTTGGTTTGAAGCCCGAGTACCAGGTTGCGCAGTTCGCTAACATCATCCCCAGCGTCGTTGGTAACAAGGTCAACATGGGTGTCTCCTCCTTCACAGACACCGTTGAGCGTGAAGCTCAAGTGGACTTCGTGAACTACTACGAGGCCGGCATCATGTGGGCATCGGCTAAGGGCAAGACTGTTGACCCCGATAACGCGTGTGGACTCAAGGTTGCCGTTCAGGCCACCACCTACGAAGACACCGATGAAGTTCCTGCCAAGAGCGACAAGTGTGTTGCTGATGGCAAGGCTCCTATCCAGAAGATGCAGTTTGATACTCAGGATGCCGCCACCAACGCCGTAGCGCTCGGACAGGTTGACGCGCTCAGTGCCGACTCGCCCGTCACGATGGCCGCCATTGCGAACACCGACGGCAAGCTCCAGGCCGCTGGCGTCTCCTTCGATGTTGCTCCTTACGGCATTGCCGTGAGCAAGACCGGTGGACTCGGCAAGGCAATCCAGGCCGCTCTTCAGTCCATGGTCGATGACGGCAGCTACGCCGCCATCTTGGCCAACTGGGGCGTCTCCGATGGTGCTATCAAGACCATCACGATCAACGCGGCAGCGAACGGCTAATGACCGATTCACGGCCGCAGGCCAAGCCTCTAGCGACGGGTTCATCCCCGTCGCTAGAGGCACCCTCTCACTCTGGTCCCATTCGGGCTGTCAAACTGAAACATCCGTGGCGCACCGTCATTGCGGTCGCCATCATCATTTTTGCTGTTCTGTTTATCATCGATGCCTCCCAACGAACCGCCTATGACTGGCCGTCCGTTGGCAAGTACATCTTTGATCGCCGCGTATCTGAAGCGGCCTTGAACACCCTGCAACTGACCATCTACTCGATGGTTATTGCTGTCACACTGGGCATCATCTTGGCCATCATGCGCCTCTCGCCCAACCCCGTCTTTAAATCTGTCGCCTGGTTCTACCTCTGGGTCTTTCGTGGTACGCCCGTCTACGTGCAACTCGTTTTCTGGGGCCTGCTCGCCATCATTTATCAGTCGATCGATATCGGCATCCCGTTCATGCAGCCGTGGGTCTCCTTCCAGACCACCGCGGCCCTGAACACCTTTACGTTGGCCGTCATTGGGCTGGCTCTGAACGAGGCCGCGTACATGGCCGAGATCGTTCGCGCGGGATTGCTCGCCGTTGACAAAGGCCAAGAAGAAGCCGCGACAGCGCTCGGCATGACCTGGTTCCAGACCATGCGACGCGTGGTTATTCCTCAGTCAATGCGCGTCATCATCCCGCCCACAGGCAACGAGGTCATCTCGATGCTGAAGACCACTTCGTTGGTTACCGCGGTGCCCTACAGCTTTGACCTGTATACGCGAACCCGCGATATTTCTGCGGAGACGTTCAACCCGATTCCGATGCTTCTTGTCGCCTCCATTTGGTACCTGCTGTTCACCTCCATCCTGATGGTGGGGCAGTACTTCTTGGAGAAGCGCTTCGCCCGCGGTGTGGGCGATCGCAAGCCGGAGAAGGGCGAACGGACGGGTCCCTTCACGGGAGCTCTCACCACGGTTCGTGATGCGTCGACAGGGTCGACAGCATTGCCAATTGCCGACAAAAATGGAGGGGACTCCCGATGAATGATGTTTCTCACGCTATGCCGATGGTTCTTGCCGAAGGTGTCTCCAAGAGCTTCGGTTCGAACGAAGTTCTCAAGGGCATCTCCCTGAGTGTTGCCAAGGGCGAAGTCATGTGTCTCGTCGGCCCTTCGGGTTCGGGCAAGTCAACGTTCCTTCGTTGCATCAACCACCTCGAGGTCGTCAACGGCGGTCGCTTGTTTGTTGACGGTGAACTTGTGGGCTACACGCAAAAGGGTGACACGCTCTTCGAGCTTCACCCCAAGCAGGCCGCAGCCCAGCGCCGCGAAATCGGAATGGTCTTTCAGAAGTTCAACCTGTTTCCGCACATGACGGCGCTCGAGAACGTCATCGAGGCGCCCTTGCACGTGAAGAAGATGCCCAAGGCGCAGGCCATTGCTCGCGGTAAGGAACTCCTCGATCGCGTGGGACTCACCGACCGCATGGGGCACTACCCCGCGCACCTCTCCGGCGGGCAGCAGCAACGCGTGGCGATTGCTCGCGCTCTGGCGATGGACCCCAAGCTGATGCTCTTTGATGAGCCCACTTCTGCGCTTGACCCCGAGCTCGTGGGCGAAGTGCTGGATGTCATGAAGGGGCTTGCCCAATCGGGCATGACCATGATTGTGGTGACCCACGAGATGGGCTTCGCTCGTGAAGTTGCCGACTCGTTGGTGTTCATGGATGGTGGCGTCGTGGTCGAGACGGGCATCCCTCGTGAGATCATCTCGAACCCGCAGCATGCGCGCACGCAGGCGTTCCTGTCGAAGGTTCTCTAGCCCCTTGGTTCTCGGGCGAGCTTTGGGCATCAGGGCCCTCTAGCCACCGCGACCAGACACTAAAAACTATAAATGTCCGCCTCTGGCGGGCCTTTTGTCCTTGCGCACTTCGTTCGTGCTGTTTTGCGAGCCAATGGGTCACTCGAGTGTGACTCTCGCTCAGTAACGTTCCATCTCGGCGCCACGATGCCGAGCGGTCGCGTTTGGTGGCCAAAGCCAGATGATCCCGCGCCCAGTGGTCGCGTTTGGCGACCCGCTTCGTCGTGTCGGCCGCGAAACGTGGCCCCTCGATAGTGGACGTTGCGCATTCGGCCGCGAAACGTGACCCCTCGACGGTGCAGGTCTTGGCCGGTGAACGGGGCGGTGGCGGTGGCGGTAGCGGTAGCGTTGGCGACGGCGACGGCGACGGCGATGGGGCCGGGTGCTAACCGTCGTGGGTCAGCACCTTGCGGATGCGCTGCACCGAGATGGGCTCGGACGTACCCAGATTCTGGGCGAACAGGCTAACGCGCAACTCCTCCAGCATCCAGCGTGCCCGTGCAATGTGCGCGGGAGCATGCTCGGGCAAGGGAATCCGACCACCGGCGGCCCCGAACAGCGTGAGCGCCGTCTCGAACTCCGTGGCGAGGGTGCGGTCGCGGCCGGGGTTCTCTTGCATCTTCTCGATGCGAGCCGTGATGGTGCGCAGGTATGTCAAAAGGCGGGGGAGACGAGTCAGGCCGGCGGCACTCACAAACCCCACGGGCAGGAGTTGCGCGATGTGTGCCTTCTCCTCCGAGAGCACGGCCAAGAACGTCATGCTGTTGGCGCCGGCAATTGCACGCTGGGCATCCCGACTCGCAGCCAGAATGCGCGAAACCTGAGACACAGCCTCAAACAGCGTGTCCATGATGATGCCCTGAACCCGGTCGCGCAGGGTCTCAAACTCGGCCTTCTGAAAGATGAGGCCATCCGCTCGCATGGTGAACAGCACGTTATCGATGCACGCGGCGATGGCGTCATCGATGAGCGCGTTGAGGTTGGCATACGGGCTTTGCGCCAAAATCAGCTTCTCGTTCTGCGTGAGATGCTCCTGCACATATTTGGCGGGGGAGGGGATAACGCCGAGTACCAGCGTGCGCACACCAATAACGTGGGCCTGAGCTTGATCCGTCTCGGTCGCCATTAACCGGATGCTCACCCCCGTCGCATCCTTCACCAACGCCGGGTACGCGCGAACCGTGTTACTACCGTGCTGGGTATCGATTGTGCGGGGTAGCTCGGAGAAGTCCCACGTGGTGAGGCCCGAGCGCTCGATGGGGTTACTCACACGCTCGACGACCTGCGCAACCGCTGCTCGGCCGGGAACGGCCAGCCCGCGCTGCAACGCCGCAAGGTTTTTGTCGGTGCCGAGGTGTTGGCCGCGCTCGCCGATCACGCGGTAGGTCATGCGAAGGTGATCTGCCAGGCGGTGGGGTTCGAAGTCGAGCGAGGTGACGATGGCGCCGCTGAGGCGTTGCAGAGTCGAGGCGAGGAGGGCGAGGAAGTTGCCGGTGGGCTCGATCGGAAGCGAGGCGAGAGCCTTCGCAGCCCAGTCCCCGGCGGGGACAACCTGACGGCGGATGGCCTTAGGCAGCGTCTTAATGAGGCCGGTGATGAGCTCGAGACGGAGCCCGGGCACCTGCCATCCGAAACTCTCATCGTTCAGGCTCGCCAGCAGCGGCAGGGGAATCTCGACCGTCACACCGTCATCGGCGCGACCGGGTTCGAAGCGGTATTTCAGTCCGAGACGCTGGTCGCCCAGAATCCACTGCGAGGGAAAGTCATTTTCGTCGCCGACCTCTTCCTCGTCTTCGAGCAGGTCACCTCGCTTCATGGTGAGGAAGTCGGGGTTCTTCTCGCGCTGCTTCTTCCACCAGCCTTCGAAGCTGCGGCTGGAGAGAACATCCGCCGGAATCAGGGCGTCATAGAAGCGGTAAACGGCTTCGTCATCAGCCAAAATGTCGCGGCGGCGCGAGCGCTCCTCGAGGTCTTCGAGTTCCCGGCGCAGGGCATTGTTGGCGCGGTCGAAAGACTGCTTGGAGTCCCACTCGCCATCGACGAGTGCATGACGAATGAAGAGTTCGCGGCACAGGGCGGGATCAATCCGCGAGTACTGCAGGCGGCGACGAGCCACAATCGGCACGCCAAACAGGGTCACTCGCTCGTAGGCGACGACGGCCCCCTGCGTCTTTTCCCAATGGGGTTCGCTGTAAGAGCGTTTGCAGAGATCGCCGGCGAGCTGTTCGGCCCAGGCAGTGTCGATCGAGGCATTCATGCGAGCAAAGAGGCGGCTCGTTTCAACGAGCTCAGCGCTCATCAACGCGGCCGGTCCCTTCTTGGCCAGCGCCGAGCCGGGGAAGATCAGAAACTTCTGATTGCGGGAGCCGAGGTACTCACCCGAGAGCTGTTTGCGCGCTCCGGAGGCACCGGCGGCGGTATTGCGGGCATCCGGTTTCTTGGCGGTTTCGGTCGTTACTTTGAGGCCGATGTGCGAGAGCAGCCCCGACAGGATCGAGCGGTGGATGCCATCGGGATCAACCTTGGGATCGCCGAGGGTGATGCCCAGCGGGCGACTGACCTGCTTGAGTTGGCGGTACACGTCGTGCCACTCGCGCACGCGAAGGTAGTTGAGGTACTCGCTCTTGCACATGCGACGGAAGGCGCTGGAGCCGAGTTCGTCTTGCTTCTCCTCGAGGTAATTCCAAAGGTTTAGTAGCGAGAGAAAATCGCTCGTAGGATCGACGAAGCGGGCATGGAACTGGTCGGCCTGCGGGCGCTTTTCAAGGGGGCGCTCCCGGGGATCCTGCACGGTGAGGCCGGCGACAATTGCGAGGACTTCACGGGAGACGCCGTGCTTGGCCGACTCGAGCACCATGCGACCAAAGCGTGGCTCGATCGGCAGGCGCGACAGTTCGCGACCAATCTTGGTCAGGGTCGCGGAGGCGGGAGCTGGTTTGGTGGGGGACATCTCGTCGGTCAGCGCTGGCGTGGCATGCTCTGTTGCACGGGCAGAATCCGTCAACTCGCGCATCTTGGCGGGTTCGGCGAGCGTGACCGCCCCGAGCTCGCGCAACAGGTCGATGCCATCTTTGACGCCGCGAGAATCGGGCGGCTGCAGGAACGGGAAGTTCGTAATGTCGCCGAGGCCCAGCGAGGTGGCCTGCAAGATGACCGATGCCAAGTTCGTGCGCAAGATCTCGGGGTCCGTGAACTCGGGGCGCCGGCCAAAGTCTTCTTCGCTGTAGAGCCGAATCGCGATACCGTCGCTGGTTCGCCCACAGCGCCCGGAACGCTGGTTCGCGCTCGCCTGCGAAATCGCCTCAATCGGCAGTCGCTGCACTTTGGCCCGCGGGCTATACCGACTGACGCGGGCGAGCCCGGCATCAATGACATAACGGATGCCCGGCACCGTCAACGAGGTCTCCGCCACGTTGGTCGCCAAAATGATGCGGCGCTTCATGCCCGGCATGCGCGAGGTCTGAAACACGCGGTGCTGATCAGCGGCCGACAGGCGGCCATACAGGGGGAGTACTTCGGTGCCGGAGCTCAGGCGACCGGCCATGATGTGCCCGGCGAGAACCTCTTGGGTATCGCGAATCTCGTTTTCCCCCGAGAGAAAGACGAGCACGTCCCCGGCGGATTCGCGCTCGAGTTCCTTCAGTGCCGCGACGATACCATCGGCGTAGTCAGAGGCCGAGGGTTCGGCTGTCTTTGCTTTTGAGGCGTTTGCCGGACTTCCGGCCGAGCCGGCGCCTGCTCGGCCGCCCCCGGACGTCTTCGCGCTCCCTCCGGAAGTGTCGGCATCATCGGCATCCTCATCATCGGGATCATCGCTCGCCATGCGTTCGGCAACGAGGGGCCGGTACCGAATCTCAATCGGGAAGGTGCGGCCGGACACCTCGATGATCGGGGCGCCGTTGAAGTGTTCCGAGAAGCTACCCGGGTCGATGGTGGCCGAGGTGATGATGAGTTTGAGGTCGGGACGCTGGGGGAGGAGCTGCTTCAGATACCCGAGCAGAAAGTCAATGTTGAGACTGCGCTCGTGCGCCTCATCAATGATGATCGTGTCGAAGCGCTTGAGCGTGCGATCACGCTGGAGGGCGTTGAGAAGGATGCCATCCGTCATCACTTTGATCTTGGTGTCGGCGCTGGCCTGATCGGTGAAACGCACCTGATAGCCGATGAGCCCACCCAGTTCGACGCCCAATTCTTCCGCGAGCCGCTCGGCTACGGCGCGGGCAGCGATGCGGCGCGGTTGGGTGTGAGCGATGGAGGTGCGCCCGAGCTCCAGACACATTTTGGGCAACTGCGTGGTCTTGCCCGAGCCGGTTGCTCCGGCAATGATGATGACCTGATTGTCTTCAATCGCGCGCAAGATTTCTTCACGCCTGGCACTGACCGGGAGATCCTGCGGATAGGTAATTTTCAACTCGGTCATGGGTACTTCAATGTTAACGCCCATCGACGACCCTACCCTGTGCTAAACATAGCCGGGCGCTGTCAGTGCCATGGGGGAGCAACATGTCTAGTTCTACACCTGCGCCGACACCTGCGCCGACACCCGGGGCTTCGGCACCGGTAACAGGGTTTCGACGCTCCGCCGTCATCTTGCTCGGTATCTTGGGGGCCATTCAGGTCACTGACCCACTCATCTCATCCCTCGCGTTGGTGCAGGCCTCTGATGAGCTGAACTTCACGGCGTCGGTGCAATCCTTGGCCGCGGGAATCTCGACGTTGGCGCTCGCCGCCACGGTCATTCCGGGCGGGCTCCTCGCCGACCGTCTCGGTCGCCGTCAGGTGCTCATGGTCTCGATCCTGGTCGCTGCCCTGGGCCAGATTCTGACGTTTGCCTCACCGGATGCCACCGTCTACCTCATTGGTCGTGTCGTTGCCGGTATCGCCTTGGGGGTCACGTTCGGGGCCGCCTACGGTTTGTTGAAAGAGGTGAGTTCTGCCAAGGCGCTAGGCCCCGCAATGGCAATGTTCAACATTGTCAACGGCATCATTCCCGTCGTGGCCATGATTGCGACGGGCCTGCTCGTGGCCGTGAACTGGCGCCTCGCGTACCTGATCTTGCCGGTCATCTCCCTTCTTTGCTTTCCGTTCATCCCAAAGATTTTGCCCAACGTGGCAAAACTCAAGGGCGGCAAGGTCGACTTGTGGGGCATGACCTTCGTGGCGCTGGGAGTGGCCGGTCTCCTATTCGGCATTAGCTCCGCGAGCGGTGGCCTCGAGAAACCTGCTTTCTGGGGCTCAATCCTGTTCGGGCTGATTGCTTTTGCCGCTTTTGCCTTCGTGGAGAAGCGATCCAAGGCTCCGGTCTTTCCCATCAAGCTGTTGACGCATCCAGCATTCTTGGGCGCCGTCATCATGGGGATCTTCTGGAATTTTGGCGCCGCCGCCATGAGCCAAATGCTTCCCAACTACTGGCAGTATGTCACGCACGTGCCCTCGGGAATCTTGGGGCTTGCCAGTTTGCCCATGTCATTCGCGGGCATCATTGGGTCTCTCCTGGCCGGGATTTACTTGGGTAAAGGCGTTGTGCCGCGCACTCTGTCGACCATCGGGTACGGCCTGATTGTTGTCGGGTTCCTCTCCTACATTTTGGTGACCCCGGCAGCTGGATACCTGATTTTCATTCCCGGCATGCTGCTGGCTGGTGCGGGCTGGATGATGAACGCGACCTCACAGGGAAATCTCTTCATCAAGTTGGCCCCCGCGAAGTTCTTTGGCCCCGTCACCTCGAGCAAGGTCACGGTGGGGCAGTTTGGGTACGCGCTTGGCTTGACGGGAACGACCGTCTTGGTGAGCACCTTCACCCTCGCCGGGGTCGATAAGGCTTCCAAGGGTGCCGTGAAGGGGGAGGGTAACTGGGATGCCATCACCTCGTACCTCGCCACCGGAAAGACGACCAACTCCGACCTCTCGGCGATTGGGCAAAGCACCCTCGAAACGATCTATTCGCAGGCGTTCCAAACGACATCCGTCATCGTCGCCGTTATCGTGGCCGTCGCCGGGGTCTTCATGTACATCAATTTGAAAAAGAAAAAAGCAGATATTCCCGTGGATGAATTCTTGGGTCTTTAGGCTTTTTGGGCGCTGGGTGCCCGTCATTTCGATCACACCGCACAACCTATCTGGGGGCTTTCATGACTGACATTATTCTTACCGCTGGCACGATTATCACGATGGATCAGGATCACCCGCGGGCAACCGCGGTTGCCGTATCTGACGGTGTCATTGTGGCTGTGGGAACGCTCGCCGAATGCCAGACCGCTTTGCCCGGAGCCACTGTCACCGATTCGAAGGCCGGCGCACTGCTTCCCGGGTTCATCGAGTCGCATGGTCACCCGCTCATGAGCGGTATGGCCACCGAAGCGCCCGGGGTTTCCATTGCGCCGTGGGAGGCTCCCACGTGGGCCGATGCCCTCGCAATTTTCGCCGAGAACAAGGCGGCTGCAGCCCCCGGCCAGGCTCTGATTTTCAGTGGCTTCGATGCACTGTTGCACCAGCACGACTTTCCCAACGCGGCAATGCTCGACCCCATCTTTGGGGATACCCTCGCGGTCGTCGCCGATAACTCGGGGCACGGGGTGTACTTTCCGACATCCGTCATTCGTCATCTTGGTTGGGATGTGAACCCACCGGTTGACCCCATCGGTGGTTACTTCGGTCGCAACGCCGACGGCTCGCTGGACGGCACCGCGTTTGAGAACACCGCGACCATGGCTGTCTTCGAGCCTCTGGCAGCCATTGCCGGCGGTAATCCGCTGCACCAGGCGATGCTGTACTTCGCGCGCATGTCGCGGGCCGGAATCACGACCGCGGCCGAGCTCACGTACCAGACCTCGTTGAAGCCGGCCTATGAGGCGCTGCAGTCCATGCCGGGGGCGCCCCTGCGCATCTCGCTGTATCACGTGACCACCGCCGCTGACTGCACGGTTGCCTTCGAATCCGTGGTCTCGCCGGACATGCTCATGAAGCAGGGCTTGAAACTGTGGGCGGATGGGTCACCCTGGATCGGGAACGTCGCGATTTCGTTTCCTTACCTGGATACCCCGGCCACCCGCATTGCGCACATTGACCCGACGAAGGCCGGCGAGGTGGCACTGAATTACCACCGCGATGAGCTGGATGCGATTCTGGATGCCAACGTTCCCTCCGGACTGCAGATGTCATTTCACGTCAACGGTGACATTGGTCTCGATGTGGTTCTGGATGCCTACGAGCGCGCGCTCACCCGCCACAAGCTCATGGGAACCGATCACCGCTGGCGCGTCGAGCACGTTGGTGCGGGGCGCAAGGACCAGTTTGAGCGCGCCAAGCGCCTGGGCATTTACGTGTCGATGAGCCCCTTCCAGTTCTACTACTGGGGTGACTTGCTCGATGGCCAGATGTTTGCCCCCGAGTTCGGTTCGCAGTGGCAGTCGTTCAGGGCGGCCTTCGACTCCGGGGTCGAGCCCTCGTTCCACAACGATGGTGCCGTCTCGCCCCCCACGCCGCTGATCAACATCCAGGCTGCTGTGACGCGTCGCACGCGTAGTGGTGCCCTGCACGGGGAGAACCAGGCCATTTCGTTGCACGAGGGGCTCATGGCGGAGACCATCAATGCGGCGCGCATCCTGCATCGCGAAGATCTCGTGGGCTCGATCACGGTGGGCAAAAAGGCCGACTTCGTGGAGCTCTCCCAAGACCCCTATGACGTCGAC
>CANEXL010000039.1 GCA_947443745.1 Microbacteriaceae bacterium
CATCCCCGCTTGAAGGGAATAGACCCCAGGCACGAAGACGACAGCGGGCTTTGCCGCCAGCAGAAGGGCGTAGAACGGATCGAAACTCTTGATGACGCCGGCACTCACGAGATTGTTGGCGATTTGATCGCCAATTTCACCTTCCGTGATGGTGAAGAGGACTTCGCTGGTTCCTGAGCCAGTGAAGTCATCGGATGGTGCCGAAAAAAATCCTGATGCGAGCAGAGAAATAACCACAGCACCCAGAAGGCCAATGAGGGCAATGCTGGCGGTCCACACAATCCAACGACGAGGCCGTCGGGTCGGGGCCGGGTCGGCTTCGCGAAGTTGAGACCGGCGCTGGCTCCGGGTAATCATCTCGCCACTGGAATCCTCGGGTGAAACCCCGCGGGACCCGCTGTCGTCGCTGGTGTTGTTGCCGGTGTTGTTGCCGGTGTTGTTCACGTTGATAACTCCCTCATGGCCAAATTGAGCCTAACAGGGCTCCCGTCGCCACCCCTGAATGTCATTGTTCCAAGACTTCAGCCACCAATGTTCCCGGATGGCGGCCCTGTGAACGCTCGGTCTCGAGAGCATGTTGCAATATCACAACCGCCGCAACTTGATCGATG
Organism: Microbacteriaceae bacterium; assembly: GCA_947443745.1. Classification (GTDB taxonomy): domain Bacteria; phylum Actinomycetota; class Actinomycetes; order Actinomycetales; family Microbacteriaceae; genus Alpinimonas. Next base: position 612 of record CANEXL010000039.1, read on the forward strand.
ACCTGACGCGTTTGCTTTTGCTTTTTTCCGTTTTGTCGAAGGGCGCTGTGAGCCGAGACAGTGGTGAGGCGTTCATCCACCATGCGAACGGGCACGGCAAGGAGCGCGTCGAGATCTCTCGCAACATTCAGGGCATCCTGTGTTGAGGCGGTCATGGAGCCGCTGAGTGCGAGCGGCAAACCAATGATGACCTCAACGATGTGGCGCTCCTGCACAAGAGTCTCCAGCTGGGCCAGAAAATTGTTGTCGGAACGCTGAACGGTTGACAATGGAGTCGCCAAAATACCTTCGGCATCGCTGACGGCAACGCCGATGCGAACGGTTCCCACGTCTAACCCCAGGCGAACGCCGTGACGCATGACGTGATCCACGACGCTAACCGCGAAGATCGTTCAGGATGCCCGTGAGCGCAGCACCAAGCTGGTCAGAATTACTCCCGCCGCCCTGCGCCATGTCATCGCGGCCACCGCCACCGCCACCAAGGGTTGCGGCCGCAGCCTTCGCCAGAGGTCCTGCCTTGATTTTGGCGGAACGGGCCGACTCCGTGGTCGCCACAATCACACTGGGTTTGCCATCGATAATGGCACCCAAAGCAATAACAGCGGCCTGGGCTTGCAGGTGGTCACGAACGCCAGAAACGAGGTCGCGCAGTTCGTCGGCTGAGGAAACACCGGTGACCTGTTGGACGATGGCCGTAACGACACCGACGGGAGCTGCCTGAGCGAGTAATGCGGGAATCTGTTCCCGAACCGCTTGTGACTCGAACTCCGCAATGCGCTTTTCGGCCGTCTTGAGGCTCGCGATGAGGTCGGCAACCCGGTTCGCAACCTGGTCGCGAGGTGACTTCAACGACGCGGAGAGCTCGTTGACGATTGCACGCTCCGCAGCAAGGCTGGTAAAGGCTTCACGGCCCACGAGCGACTCAATTCGGCGGTTGGCCGAGCCGACGGAGGATTCGCTGACAATGTTGATGAGACCAATTTGAGAGCTGTGCGTAACGTGGATTCCACCACAGAGTTCACGCGACCATGCCCCATTGATGTCAACCATGCGAACGACATCACCATACTTCTCACCGAACAGGGCCATAGCGCCCAAGCTCTTGGCCTCGTCGATCGCCATCGAACGAGTGACGACTGTGTGGTCAGCCAAGATGGCGGCGTTGGAGATGTCTTCGATTTCACTGCGGGTTGACGCCGAGAGGGCTTCGTTCCACGAGAAATCAAGACGCATGTAACCGGCTTTGTTTAGTGAACCGCTCTGGTGAGCGCTGGAACCCAAGACTTGACGAAGCGCGGCGTGCACGAGGTGTGTAGCCGAGTGGGCCTGCGCGGCCTGAGAGCGATAAAGCGGGTCAACGACGGTTGTGGCAGAAGCGCCAACTCGTACCTGGCCGCTTCGCACTTGAGCAGTGTGGCTGATGAGGCCATTGATGGGCTTTTGCACATCGAGAACTTCGAGGTCAAAGCCATCACCAATGATGGAGCCATTATCAGAGACTTGTCCGCCCGATTCGGCGTACAAAGCGGTAGCGGCAACGATGATTTCAACAACATCGCCAACTTCAGCAGTGCCAACAGGAAGTCCATTTTTGAGGAGACCCAGAATGGTTGTTTCGGTCTGCAGCTCGTCGTAACCAGTGAAGACCGTTTCGCCGTGTGATCGCATTTCGGCGTACACGCTGAGGTCAGCCAGAACAAGCTTTTTGGCCTTGGCATCCGCTTTGGCGCGCGTGCGCTGAGCGAGCATGAGTTCGTCAAACGCTCCGCGATCGACGCTCAGTCCGGCTTCTTCGGCCATTTCGAGGGTCAGGTCGATGGGGAAACCAAAGGTGTCGTGCAGCAGAAACGCGGTATCTCCGGCGAGCTCCGGCTTGCCGAGGGTTTTCGTGTCAGAAACGGCGACATCCAAAATGGCCGTACCAGCGGCGAGGGTCTTCAGAAAAGTTTCTTCTTCGCCATAGGCGACCTGAGCAATGCGCGAGAAGTCCGTGGCAACTTCGGGATACGCCATCTTCATGGCGTCACGAGATGCTGTGAAGAGCTCAGGGAACGTCAAAGCGTCTACGCCGAGCAGGCGCATTGCGCGAACCGAACGGCGAAGCAAGCGGCGCAGAATGTACCCGCGACCCTCGTTGGAGACGGTCACGCCGTCTGCCATCAGCATCAAAGCCGAGCGAACGTGGTCGGCGACGACGCGAAGACGAACATCGTTCTCATGGTTAGCGCCGTAGGTAATGCCGGCGAGTTCGGCGGCCCGATCGAGCACGGGGCGAACTTGGTCAATCTCGTACAAGTTCTCGACACCCTGCTTCAGAAATGCGACGCGTTCCAGTCCCATTCCGGTGTCGATGTTCTTGTTGGGCAATTCGCCCAAAATCTCAAACTCGGTCTTGCTGGTTCCTTCGCCGCGCAAATACTGCATGAAGACGAGGTTCCAAATTTCGATGTAGCGATCTTCGTCGGCGACGGGGCCGCCCTCGATGCCGTATTTGGGGCCACGATCGTAGTAAATCTCGGAGCACGGTCCTGCGGGACCTGGTTGGCCGGTAGACCAGTAGTTATCCTCTTTGCCACGACGCTGGATGCGTGCGTCGGGAAGGCCCGCGGTCTTCTTCCAGAAAGCGATTGCCTCATCGTCGTCTTCGTAAACCGTGACCCACAGCTTGCTTTCGTCGAAACCGAGACCGCCGTCGGACTCGGATGTCGTCAAGAGCTCCCAGGCAAACTCAATTGCCTGTTCCTTGAAATAGTCTCCGAAGGAAAAGTTGCCGTTCATCTGAAAGAACGTGCCGTGGCGCGTTGTCTTGCCAACCTCTTCAATGTCGAGGGTTCGGATGCACTTCTGAACACTGGTCGCCCGAGAATAGGGCGGTGGAACGAGACCCGAAAGATACGGAATGAAGGGAACCATGCCCGCCACGGTGAAAAGCAACGTGGGGTCGTCGCTCACGAGTGATGCCGAGGGAACAACGGTGTGTCCTCGATCAGCGAAGTACGTGAGCCATCTCTGGCGAATATCTGCGGTCTGCATGGGTCCTTGTGTCTGTGGGGGTGTGCGTTGACACGCGTGAGCGCGTTAGTTGGTCTGAGGCGCTAGTTGCCCTTGGGTGCAGAGCGCAATTCTTCTTCGCGCAGGCGGTAACCGTCGACGATGGCGTCCTTGAAGTCGCGCGCTTTTGCATCGACGTCGCTCAGGAACGCCTTGCCTTGGTCGGTCTGGCTGACCTTGTGGGCGACGACGAAACCGATAGCTACGCCGACAATGAGCCAAAAGATGTGCTTCATGGTTACTCCCGAAAAGACGAAACGGACAAACGTGATTCAAATAAAGAGTCTAGACGGATGCCCCGCCTTGCTCCGAAACGAAAAAGTGGGACGGTAGCTCACGGCCACCGTCCCACTAATCGTTACGAAGTACTAGCGTGCTGCGTAGTACTCAACGACGAGCTGAACTTCACACGTCACGGGAACCTCGGCGCGCTTGGGGCGACGAAGCAGTGTGGCGTGAAGCTTGTCAATCTCTACCTCTAGGTAGGGGGGCAACGTGGGGAGAACCTCAACGTGGCCACCGGCAGCAGCAACCTGGAATGGCTCCATGCCTTCGCTGCGAGGCTTGACGTGCATGAGCTGTCCTGGCTTCACGCGGAAGGAAGGACGGTCAACGAGCTGGCCATCAACAAGGATGTGACGGTGAACGATGAGCTGACGTGCCTGAGCAGTCGTGCGAGCAAAGCCAGCGCGAACGATCAGAGCATCAAGACGCATTTCGAGGAGCTCGACCAAGTTCTCACCGGTCAGGCCCTGGGTGCGACGAGCCTCCTGGAAGACAATCTTGAGCTGTGCCTCACGGATACCGTACTGGGCGCGAAGACGCTGCTTCTCGCGAAGACGAACGGCATAGTCCGAGTCGGTTTTACGCTTGGTGCGGCCATGCTCACCCGGAGCGTAGGGACGCTTCTCGAGGTACTTGGCTGCCTTGGGGGTCAGAGCGATACCGAGGGCACGCGACAGGCGGGTCTTGCTACGGGTACGTGACTTGGTAGACACGATGTCCTTTCGATTGAACAACAAAATGGGCGCGTGATTTCACACGAAAATTAGAGGTGTTTTGCCGAGGCTCCCGGCTACAGGGATTTCCTAACTTCTTCCGTTGTGACGCGCAGCCGCACGCACAGGAATAGGCGAATAAAAGACTATCACGACGGCACTGGTGCCCGCGTCATGGTGAGCGACACGGCATGGCTGACTTTCACAACGGCGTTAGTCCTTGCCCCGCGTAATTCGACGGAGTTTCTCCAGTCGGGCGGTTATCTCCCGTTCCGTCCCATGATCCGTCGGCGAGTAGTACGTCGTGCCCTCCAGAGTGTCGGGCAAATACTGCTGTTCGAGAACGCCCAGCGGAGCGTCGTGGGGGTATTTGTAGCCCTTGCCATGACCCAATTTCTTGGCACCGGCATAACTTGATGACCTGAGGTGCATCGGAATCTGACCCGACTTGCCTTCGCGAACATCCGCCATTGCTGCATTTATAGCGTTATAGGCGGCGTTGGATTTCGGTGCCGTAGCCAAATAAATCGTTGCCTCTGCTAACGGGATGCGCCCCTCCGGCATTCCGATAAAGGCGACCGCCTCCGCCGCTGCCGTGGCGATGCCTAGGGCGAGTGGCTCGGCGAGACCGATGTCTTCGGCCGCGGAAATCACGAGCCTGCGCGCAATGAAGCGTGGGTCCTCCCCCGCCTCAATCATCTTGGCGAGATAGTGGATGGCGGCATCCGGGTCAGAACCACGAATGGATTTGATGAAAGCGCTGATGACGTCATAGTGCTCGTCACCCGCTCGGTCGTAACGCAACAGTGCTCGATCCACGGCACCTTCAACATGGTCAGCTGTCACAACGGGGTCAGTCTTCTTCTTGAGCTGCGTTGCCGTCTGAGAATCAATGGCAATGCTGGCGGCAGCATCGAGCGCGGTTAGCGCCCTTCTAGCGTCTCCCGAGGCGAAGGCGATAACGGCCGTTTTTGCGTCGGGCGAGAGGGTCACGGCGTTATTGAGACCAAATGGCTCCGTGAGAGCACGGTCAATTAGAAGGCCGAGGGCGTCATCGTCGAGAGGCTCGAGACGCAACAGAAGTGATCGCGAGAGCAGGGGTGAGATAACGCTGAATGAGGGATTCTCGGTGGTCGCGGCAATGAGGGTCACCCAGCCATTTTCAACGCCCGGCAGAAGAGTGTCCTGCTGAGCCTTCGTGAAGCGGTGAATCTCATCGAGAAAAAGCACCGTTCGCGTTCCATAAAGATCGCGCGATGCTTGAGCTTCTTCCATGACGACCCGAACATCTTTGACGCCGGCCGTGATGGCAGAAAGCTGAACGAATCGACGATCTGAGGATGCCGCGATGGCATAGGCAAGGCTTGTCTTTCCTGTTCCCGGAGGCCCCCACAGCAAGACGGAAACGGAAGAAGTGGAACCAGGGGTGGCGAGAGTGCGAAGCGGGGAGCCTGCCGTGAGCAATTTCTGCTGCCCCGCTACCTCATCGAGACTGCGTGGGCGCATGCGAACAGCGAGGGGTGCCGTCGACTCCCCCAGCCCCTGCGAACCTAAATTCATACGTCCAGATTACCGTTGAGCCATTCCGGTCTCTCACATGAAGTATTCTCGGTTACGGATTTGACGTTATTTCTCGGAGAGGCTTCCCCATCATGGTTGTGAAAAAAGATGCTCGTGAATCGCGCGTTGTCCGCGATCGCCTGCGCGCCTACGATGCGCGCCAGCACCTTCATGCCCGACTCATTGCCCGTCGCAAGCGGGATAACCTCATTTTCGGTGTCGCCGGTGCGGTCATTGTGGCTCTCGCCATCGGTTCACAGGTTGCGTTCGCCACTCTCCATCAGCCCAGCGCTTCTGCGTCGGCAATTCCTAGCACGGCACCAACAGGCGCCGCGGCTGTTCCGAGCCCCGAGCTGGCACAAAACCGCACGTGGACAGGGACCCTTTCCATCAATGGGATTCCTTTGGGCGTCGAACTCAACGGGGCGGCGGCCCCTCAGGCGGTCGCTAGCACCATTTCTCTTGCGACCATGGGCTTCTATAACGGAACCACGTGTCACCGCCTCACCACGACGGGGATCTATGTCCTTCAGTGTGGGGATCCTAAAGGCGACGGAACGGGCGGTCCCGGTTACAGCTACGGTCCCATCGAAAATGCGCCGGCCGACAACGTATACCCTGCAGGAACTCTCGCCATGGCGCGTCAGAGTGGTAACGGGGACTCGATCGGTAGCCAGTTCTTTATCGTCTTCGAAGCCAGCACCATCCCTGCAGATACTGCGGGCGGCTATACGGTGATCGGAACCATCACATCCGGCCTTGACACTCTGAAAACGAATGTCATCTCCCAGGGAACGGCTGATGGTTCGGATGACGGAGCGCCGAAGGTACCAGCGAAGATTGACTCTTTCCAGGTTCAGTAACGAAGGACGGTGCCACCTGCGGGTTCCTCCGTCGTGGCATAGGCTTGAGACCAGCATCACTGTGCACGCAACGAGGTAGGATTTTTCATGTCAGAAACGCAACTTGGTCGAGTCGACGAAGCGGGAAACGTATACGCCATCACCGATTCTGGTGAACGTCTCGTCGGCCAGTACGCGGACGTCCCCGCTGAGGAAGCCCTGGCTTTCTTCGCTCGCAAATATGCTGACGTTGCCCAGACAGTCGTCCTTCTCGAACAACGCGTTAAGCGCGGTGCCCCCGCCAACGAGATCAAGTCCAGCCTTGCCAGCGTTCGCAAGGCCGTTGATGCCGCCATTGGCGTCGGTGATTTCGCAAATCTCTCTGCCCGCCTAGACAAGGTTGCCGAGGCAGTGAGCGAGCTCGGTGCCGTTGAGGTTGTCAAGAACACTGAGGCAACCGATGCCGCTAAGGCAGAGCGCCTTGCCATTGTGGAAGCCATGGAAGCCTTGGCCGGCCAGGACCCACTGAAAGTTCAGTGGAAGCAGGCCACTGCCACAGCAGACGAACTGTTTGCCAAGTGGCAAGAACACCAGAAGAGCGCTCCTCGCCTTTCCAAGACGGAGTCAAACGAGCTGTGGAAGCGTTTTCGGGACGCTCGCTCAAAGATTGACCAACACCGTCGTTCGCACTTTGCCGAGCTTGATTCTCGCAACAAGGGTGCCAAGGCTGCAAAGGATGCCCTCGTGGCAAAGGCCGAGGAGCTCGCCACGGCTGGGCCTGCGGGTATTCCCAAGTACCGCGCCTTGCTCGATGAGTGGAAGATTTCGCCTCGTGCCGGTAAGAAGATTGATGATGCCCTGTGGGCTCGATTCAAGGCGGCCGGTGATGTGTTGTACGGCGCCAAGGCGGAAGAAGACGCAGTCGAAGATGAGTCTTTTGCCGCAAACTTGGTCGTCAAGTTGGAGCTGCTGTCCGAAGCCGAGAAGCTCATGAGTGTCACGGATCGCGTTCAGGCGCGCCAGAGCCTCAACACCATCCAGAAGAAGTGGGATGCTGCAGGCAAGGTTCCTCGCGCCCAGGTGAAGTCGATCGAAGATCGCATGCGCAAGGTTGAGGCCGCTGTCCGAGGTCTTGAAGACAACCATTGGAATGCGTCCAACCCTGAAAAGCAGGCACGCTCCGAGGGCCTCGCGGGGCAGTTGGAGACCAAGATTGCCAAGCTCGAGGGTGAACTTGCCGCCGCTCAGGAAGCCAAAAACACAAAGTCGGCCAAGGAACTTACCGAGGCAATCTCGACCCAAAAGGCGTGGCTCGCAATTCTGAAGTAAGTTATCCACAGTCGGCCGGTGTGTTCCACGGCGGTGCGTCAGAACGTGAGATTCTTCGGGGATGCATCTACTCCCGGATTTTTTGACTCATCGCGACTTCAACATCGCTGAGCTCTCTGCGTGCTCTCTTGACGGTGAGGTTGCGGCTCTCGACAGCGCTTACCTTCTGAATGACGTGCCTGACGACCAAATCTTTCGAGCCCGCATTGTGGGCATGGCCGTCGATCACCGCTGTATCGCCGCCAGCTGGTCGGCCGCCTGGGTTCACGGAGCTATTCAGATTCCTCCTCACCTTCACACCGTTGCCCTCCGGGACGGATTAAGACTGCGTTTTGACCCCGCGAAACGCTACAACATTGCCCAAATGTCGTTTAGTCATCGTGACGTCAGCGGCACCCCCGGCGCATATGTCACCACACCGCTCCGCACGGCCGTCGATCTGGCACGCTTTACCGGTCATGACCCACGGCTCTCGCCAGCACTTGTCTTTCTTCTCTCGCTGGCGAAGGCCCAAGAAGGCGACGTGCGTGAGATTCTCGAGCGCGCGAATCACCTTCCCCACAAAAGACGGGCTTATCGACGCTTGGGTGAGGCTCTAGCCTTCGCTCACACGGTAGACGTCGTAGACAGCGTCAATCCGGCGCACACTGTTGAGGAGACGATCCAGATGAACGGTGTCGCTCATCTCGAACACAAAGCGGCTCAAGGCCAAGCGCTCGTTCGATGTTGACACCGTTGCCGAGAGAATATTTACGTGGTTCTCAGAAAGTACGCGGGTCACGTCGCTGAGCAATCCTGCACGGTCGAGAGCTTCAATCTGAATATGAACCATAAAAATGCTCTTCGACGAAGGCGCCCATTCGACTTCGATGAGCCGTTCCGGCTCGGCGAGAAGACTCTTGACGTTGTGGCAAGAGGTCTGGTGAACAGACACGCCTTGGCCGCGTGTGACAAATCCAGTGATGGTGTCACCAGGAACGGGAGTGCAGCATTTGGCAAGCTTTACCAAAATATCCGGTGCACCTCGAACGAGCACACCGGAGTCGCTGTGGCGCATCGTCTTTGATCGGCTCTTCGAAGGAAAAACAAACTCCGTCGACTCCGTGTCAGATTCGTCGGCAACGTTGGCCAAAATCTTCTCAATAACGGACTGCGTTGAGATGTGACCTTCGCCTACGGCGGCATAGAGAGCGGAAACGTCCTCATAGCGAAGCTGACCAGCAACCTCACCCAGAGTGTCCTGACTCATGAGCTTCTGCAGCGGCAGGTTCTGCTTGCGCATGGCGCGAGCAATGGAGTCCTTGCCCTGCTCGACGGCCTCGTCGCGACGCTCCTTGGTAAACCACTGCTTGATCTTGTTGCGCGTGCGTGTGCTCTGCACAAAGTTGAGCCAGTCTTGGCTCGGTGCGGCATCCGGATTCTTAGACGTCAGAACCTCGATGACATCACCGGTGGTGAGCACACTCTCGAGCGGAACCAGACGACCGTTGACCTTGGCCCCCATTGTGCGGTGACCAATTTCGGTGTGAACCGCGTAGGCAAAGTCGATTGGAGTAGCTCCTGTGGGCAACCCAATAACTCGACCCTTGGGAGTGAAAACGTAGACCTCTTTGGCTCCGATTTCGAAACGGAGAGAGTCGAGGAACTCTCCCGGATCTTCCGTGTCGGCTTGCCAATCACTGATGTGGGCCAGCCACGCCATGTCGGTGTCTTGCACGTTCAAGGCGTCGGTTCCCTTGCCGCCAGCCATGCGATCCTTGTACATCCAGTGAGCGGCGACACCAAACTCCGCGCGGTGATGCATCTCTGGTGTGCGAATCTGAATTTCTACCGGGCGTCCGGAGGGACCCATCACTGTCGTGTGCAACGACTGGTAAAGGTTGAATTTGGGAGTCGCAATGTAGTCCTTGAAACGACCGGGTAGAGGGGTCCACCGAGCGTGAATGGAGCCAAGAATGCCGTAGCAGTCTCGAACGCTATTGACGATTACCCTGATTCCGACGAGATCGTAGATCTCATCAAACTCTCGCCCGCGCAGTACCATCTTCTGATAAATCGAGTAGTACTGCTTCGGGCGTCCCGCGACATCGCCGCGAATTTTGGAAGCCTTCAAATCATCACGAACGGCACCAACAACCTCTTGAACAAACAATTCCCGCTGAGGCGTTCGCTGGGTGACGAGATTCTCAATTTCCTGATAAATCTTAGGGTGCAGCACCGCAAAGGAGAGGTCTTCCAGTTCCCACTTAAGAGTCTGGATTCCGAGGCGATGAGCGAGCGGCGTGTAAATCTCAAGGGTTTCGCGCGCCTTTCGCTCAGCAGACTCGCGGGGCATGAATCCCCACGTGCGGGCATTGTGAAGGCGGTCCGCAAGCTTGATGACGAGAACACGAATGTCCTTGGACATCGCCACAATCATTTTGCGAACAGTTTCCGCTTGCGCACTGTCACCGTACTTGACCTTGTCAAGCTTGGTCACGCCGTCAACCAGCATGGCGACTTCTGCACCGAACGTAGCTGCTACCTCATCGAGGGTGTACGCGGTGTCTTCGACGGTGTCGTGCAGGAGCGCGGCCACAATCGTCTTGACGCCAATACCCAGCTCGGCCAAAATCTGCGCCACCGCAATAGGGTGCGTGATGTACGGCTCGCCACTCCGACGAGTTTGTCCAGCATGTGCTGTCTTAGCAACCTCATGAGCCAGTTCTAGCTGGGTGAGATCGGCCTTTGGATGGTGGTGGCGCACCGTGCGAACGAGCGCTTCAAACCCCCCCGTCGGCACTGCCCGGCTAAAAATACGCGGGACAAGCCTCCGGAGTGAAGTGGATGACAAGGTCTCAGCCATGGATTCTCCTTGGAGTAACCATTATGCGGCCAGAGTTCATGTGATTATGCCGAGACGCTCTCTGCAGCCTTCACTTGCGCTGCGAGAACTTTCTTGTCTGCCTTACGAATCTCGGGTTCAGAGCTGCGCATCTGGGCGTACAACGGCGTTGCCAGGAAGATTGTGGAGTACGTTCCCACAATGATTCCAATCAGCAACGAGAGGGAAATATCACGCAATGTTCCGGCACCCAGAACTACGGCACCGATGAAGAGAATTGAGGCAACAGGAAGCGCCGCGACAACAGACGTGTTGATGGAGCGCACCAGGGTCTGGTTCACAGCAAGGTTAACCTGCTGGCCAAACGTCCTGCTCAGGTCTCGACCTGAACCGCGAGTGTTCTCACGTACCTTGTCAAACACAACGACGGTGTCATACAGGGAGTAACCCAAGATGGTCAGCAATCCGATGACCGCGCCCGGTGTAACTTCGAAACCAGAGATGCCGTAAATGCCTGCCGTAATAATGAGGTCATGCAAGAGCGCCACAATGGCGGCGACCGACATCTTCCAGGTCCGGAAGTAGATCGTCATCACCAAGGCAGCGAGGATCAAGAAGACGATGAGACCACGAATGGCCTGAGACGTGATGTCCTGACCCCACGTTGCACCAATGAAAGACGCGGTGACCTGATCGGTGCCAACGTTATAGTCGGCGGCTAGAGCATTGCGAATGTCGCGTGTCTGCACGTCGGTCAGTTGTGTCGTCTGAACCCGGATGCTGGTGCCACCGAGCTTGGAGACCTTGGGGATCACCGATGGAACGATGGCTTCAACCGTCGCCGTCGCAATCGACTCGTCCGCGTTGGCCGCCAGGCTCGACACCGTGAATTCACTTCCACCACTGAACTCGATGCCGAAGTTAAAGCCACCACGCATAATGGGCCCGACCACACTTATGAGAATCAGGATTGCGGAGATGGAGTACCACAGACGCTGACGGCCGACAATGCGGACGGAGCGTGCCCCGGTGTAGAGGTCGTTTCCAAAATTGGAGAAACTCGCCATGATCAGTTTCCCTTCGAAGCGGTCTTGGTGTCTTGCGCGGTAGCAGATGCTTCAGCCTTGCGCTCGGCGATGGTCTGTCGTTTTGCGGCTTCCTTGGCGGAACCTGCGGACTTTGAGCCCTTCGCAATGGCCGGGGTTTGGAACCGAGCCCGGCCGCGATAAACAGCCCCGAGCGCTGTCGGGTCAAGGCCGCTCCACTTGTTGCCGCCGGCAAAGAATTTGGTCTGGCCCAGAATGCGAAGCATGGGGTGGGTGAAGAGCATGACGACCACGAGGTCAACAAGCGTTGTGAGGCCCAAGGTTAGGGCGAAACCTCGAACGTTTCCGATGGCAAGAATGAAAAGAGTCACGGCAGCGAGAAAGTTAACCGTGTCACTGGCGATAATCGTGCGGATTGCGCGCTTCCAACCGGCTTCAACCGCGGACTCGAGGCCGCGGCCCTCACGAAGTTCATCGCGGATACGTTCGAAGTAAACGATGAAGGAGTCCGCGGTAATACCGATTGCGACGATCAGACCCGCGACTCCTGCCAACGAGAGTCGGTAGCCTTCGCGCCACGACAATATAGTCACCAGGAGATAGGTAATGACCGCAGCGACGCCGAGCGAGAAGACAGTAACCAAACCCAGGACGCGATACTGAATGAGCGAGTACACCACCACCAGAATCAAACCAATGAGTCCGGCAAGGATTCCGTTAGCGAGTTGCGTTGAACCGAGGGTCGCCGAGATGGTGTCGGAGGACTGAACTTCAAAGCCAATGGGCAAGGCCCCATATTTGAGCTGGTCGGCAAGGACCTTGGCTGAAGCCTGAGTAAAGCCACCCGTAATTTGGGGCTTTCCGTCGGTGATGACGGCGTTTGTCGAGGGGGCAGAAATAACCCTGCCGTCGAGCACGATGGCGAACTGGTTCTGAGCACCCTTCATACCAAACAATCGCGTGGTCACGTCAGCAAATTGCGAGGATCCAGCATCGTTGAAAATGATGTTGACAGCCCATTGCCCCGTTGACGCTCCGGATTGGGTCGTCACGAGGGAACTGGTCGCGTCGGATATCTCCGAGCCGCTTACTTCAACGGGGCCGAGAAGGAACTTGGCCGTGTTTGTCAGATCGCAGGTAATCAGCGGCAGGTTTGTGGGGGCAACGTTCGTGGCCGCAGTACTTTCTGCGGCACAGTCGTAGGCGATGAACTGGGCTTGAAGAGCAGGCGTGATGTTGTTCAAGTCGCTTGCGTTCGATGGCGCTACGGCCGGAACCGTCGAGAGCGAAGGATCTGCGGTGGGAGCGGGCGTGGAAACTCCGTCGGCACCGACGGTGGCGCTCGACGGTGCGCTCGTGACGAGTACGGGACGAAACTCGAGCTTCGCCGACGCCTGGATGCGAGCCAGTGTGGCGTCGTCTGGCTGACCCGGAATCGAGACCACGATGTTGTTTGCGCCCTGCGTGTTGATCTCAGACTCAGAAACACCTGCCGCATCGACCCGCTGACGAATGATTGACACTGCTTGCGTCAACTGCTCGGGAGTAACTGACTGACCGCTCTCAAGCTTCGGGGCGAGAACTATTTGCGTTCCACCCTGCAGGTCGAGGGCCAGCTTGGGGGTCCATGACCCTCCACCAAAAACGACACCGGCGCCATTGACGGCTACGAGACCAGCTACAAGGACGAGAAGCCAAGCCAGGGATTTCCAGGCTTTATTCACAGGACGACTTTTGGACACGAAAAATCTCGGCTTTCTCACAGATCAAATGGGGAACAAAGAAGGAGGGGCGCCCGTAGGCGCCCCTCCAAAAACTCTAAGACTTTTTCTTTTTGCCTTCGGCGTCTGTCGTGCGCTCACCGAATTCGGGATCGAGAGCAAGCTTGGACGATTCAGAATTGGGCGAAAGAGCCAAAGCTGCAGCATCGGCTTCGATTGCTTCAGAGCTGGATAGGCCCAAAGAATCAGTGGGCTCAATAACCCGTGAAACGGCCTGACGAACGATGGTCAGGGTGCTCTTTGCAGACGTCTCGAGAAGAATCTTGTTCTCTTCTTCATCGATGGAGATGATGGTTCCATAGACGCCGAAGTTCGTGAGCACGTGTGCTCCTGCGGAAACCTTCGACTGCAATTCAGCCAAGTCCCGCTGGCGCTTGCGGCCATTGCGGAACATGAAGAAAACGAGAACGGCCAGAACGGCCATCATGGCAATGGTCATGAAATCCATGGTGAGGAGAAACCCTTCGAAAAGCAGTGCGTGAACACGATTACAAATGCAATCGCTTAAAAGTATAGGTTATGTCGCCTCAGTATTTATGGGGGTTTTACCCAGATGACTCCATGCAGCAGAGGTTGCCATGCGCCCTCGGGGGGAACGAATCATGAACCCTTCTCGAATGAGGAATGGTTCGACCACTGCTTCAAGAGTCTCGGCATCTTCTCCGATGGAAACCGCCAACGACGAAAGACCGACGGGCCCTCCGTTGAAGCGGTCGAGGAGTGCCGATAAAACGGCCCGGTCCAGACGGTCCAGGCCACGTGCATCGACGTCATACAGAGCAAGTGCAGCGTTAACGGCGGCAAGGGAATCTGTCGATGGGTTGACAATCAGGTAGTCCCTCACGCGTCGCAGCAGACGATTGGCGATGCGAGGCGTTCCCCTGCTGCGCCCGGCGA
>CANEXL010000040.1 GCA_947443745.1 Microbacteriaceae bacterium
CCTTCAAGCGGGGATGTCTTCTTCTTCTGCGTTGGCAGCACTCCAGGATCCGTCACGTCTTGTCATCAACAAGGTCGTGATTCCCGAGGGGATTTCACTTACCGTCGCACTCGCCACTATCTCTGAGTCGCTGTCCATTCCACTGGCTGACCTGCAGACTGCGGCCGCCGACGTTGCATCGTTTGGGCTTCCTGCCGAAGCCACCACGCTCGAGGGCTTCATTTATCCCGCAACGTACAGCTTCAACCCGGGTGTAACCGCGGCCGTTGCGCTGTCGACCATGGTCACGGAATCCCTGGCCAACCTTGATGCTCTCGGAGTGCCCGTTGAAGAACGGTGGCACACCATCGTGATGGCCTCGATCATCCAACGCGAATCCGGTTCTCCAGAAAACGACTACAAGGTCGCCCGTGTCTTTCAAAATCGCATCGATCAGGGGATGACGCTCGGCTCCGACGTCACCACCTGTTATGGCGCAGGCCTCGTCGGCAAGGACTGCATTTACATCACGCAGGCTCAACTTGATGATGCCTCGAACTTGTACAACACCCGTCTTCTGCCCGGTCTTCCCATCGGGCCGATTTCAAACCCAGGTAAAACGGCAATGGACGCTGCTCGCAACCCCGCCGATGGCCCCTGGCTCTTTTTCGTCACCGTCAACTTGCAAACGGGCGAGACGGTGTTTAGCGAGACGTCTGCAGAACACGATGCCGCAGCGGCTCAGTACGAAGAGTGGTTGGCGGCGCATCCTGAATTCCAGTAATGCCACGCACCGTCGCTTAGGCGTGGTTGGCCATCCCATTTCGCATTCGCTTTCTCCCGCCCTCCACAACGCCGCTTACGGCACCATGGGGTTGGAGTGGGCGTACGACGCGATCGATATTGAGCCCGGAGGCCTAGGCGATTTTGTCAATGCCCTCGACTCGACGTGGCGAGGCCTCTCGGTCACGATGCCGCACAAGACCGAGGCACTGGCAATTTCTGATGAAGTCGATGTCATAGCGCGTCGAACGGGTGCGGTAAACACGCTCGTTTTTGACTATGACGTCGAGGGAAACCGCTCGATTTCGGGTTACAACACCGATGTCACCGGAATCGTGTGGGCTCTTGGCGAGACCGGGGTGCATACGGCCGTTCACGTTGCCGTGGTCGGCGGAGGAGCCACGGCGGCATCGGCGATTGTCGCGAGCGCTGAGCTTGGCGCCGAACGGGTTACGATTCTGGTGCGCAATAGCGCGCGCGCACAGCCTTTGATCGCGGTGGGCGCCTCCGTCGGCGTCGTGGTGGCCCTTCATGACATCGCAGACCTCGCTTCTGTTGCTCCTGTCGATCTTGCCATCTCAACGCTTCCCGGGGATGTGACAACGTCTTTGGCATCCCTTCCACGGGTTTCGCGCGCTGCCCTTCTCGATGTCGCGTATAACCCCTGGCCCAGTATTCGGGGTGACGCGTGGGTTGCCGAAACCCCCAGCGGTGGCATTGTCGTCAGCGGAAAGGCGATGCTGGCCCATCAAGCACTCGTTCAAGTTCGTCTGTTTACTCAAGGCGACGGCTCACTGTCACTCCCCACCGAAGAATCTGTGCGAAAAGCCATGTTTCACATGGTCCAGCTGGCGTGACGGGGCCAACAGCCCTCCTGCAGACGTCCGTGAGTGGCTCCTCACTATGCCAAACTTGAAGCATGCTTCGATGGCTTACTGCAGGTGAATCTCACGGTCCAGAACTGATTGCCGTTCTCGAGGGGATGCCTGCCGGCGTTCCCGTCACCCGAGAGGCGATTCAGCTCGATTTGCAGCGCCGACGTCTCGGTTTTGGCCGGGGCGCCCGCATGAAATTTGAGCAGGATGAGCTCTCCATCTCGGGGGGAATTCGCCACGGTGTGAGCATGGGTTCTCCCATAGCCTTGCGCGTGGGAAACTCCGAGTGGGCCAAGTGGGAAGAGGTCATGAGCCCCGCCCCCCTTGACCACGAGTTGTCGTCTACTGGTCGCGGTGCTCCACTGACCCGCCCTCGTCCCGGTCATGCAGACCTCGTTGGGATGCAGAAGTACGGTTTCGACGAAGCACGACCGATTCTCGAACGCGCCAGCGCCCGGGAGACGGCTGCCCGCGTAGCGTTGGGCGCCGTTGCCCGTGCATTCTTGAATGAACTCGGCATAACACTCGTGAGCCACACCATTGCGATTGGTCCGGTTCGTGTACCTGAGGGAACAGCGTTACCCCACCCCAGCGATGTCGATCATCTCGACGCCGACCCCTTGCGGTGTTTTGATTCAGAAACGGCCGCCCTCATGTACGCCGAGGTGGAAGCCGCCCACAAGGACGGTGACACCCTCGGTGGTGTCGTGGAGGTCCTCGCGTACGGGCTGCCACCGGGACTCGGATCGCACGTTCACTGGGACCGTCGTCTCGATTCCCAACTTGCAGCTGCCCTCATGGGGATCCAGGCCATCAAGGGTGTAGAAGTTGGCGATGGTTTTGAAACCACTCGTCGCCGCGGCTCTGTCGCCCATGACGAGCTCTTCACAGGCCCCGATGGCATCGCGCGCGAAACCGATCGCGCCGGCGGCACCGAGGGCGGTATGTCCACAGGAACGGTTCTGCGCGTGCGCGCCGGAATGAAGCCCATCGCCACGGTGCCACACGCTTTGCGAACGGTCGACGTCTCCACAAACGAGGCTTCCCCGGCTCACCACCAACGGTCCGATGTGTGTGCCGTGCCGGCTGCCGGAGTGGTGGCCGAGGCAATGGTGGCCCTGGTCTTGGCGAACTCGGTCATTGAAAAATTTGGTGGTGACAGCGTGGGGGAGACCAAGCGAAACCTGGAGTCGTATCTCGCCAATATCCCCGCATCGTTGTTGACCGCTCAGGATCACTAGCGTGAAAAGCACGCCTCCCAAGGTCGTTCTGATTGGTGCCCCGGCTTCAGGCAAGTCAAAAATTGCCAAGATGGTTGCTGCCGAATTGGGCTGTAAGCGGATCGACACCGACAAAGTTATTGTCGCCGAGCATGGCGAAATTGTCGACATTTTTAGAGATCTGGGCGAACCGGCCTTCCGGGCCTTCGAACGCGCCGCCGTCAAGGATGCCCTCACTCACGATGCTGTCATTAGCCTTGGCGGGGGAGCTGTCGTCGACGTCGATTCCCAACGCCAGCTGGCAGAGGTTCACTGCGTTCTTCTGACGGTCTCGGAAGACGTTGTTGCTGCACGAATAACCGACCCTCACAAGCGTCCGCTTCTCAAAGACGGTCTCGCCGCGTGGATCGCACTCGTTGCTCAGCGGGATCCGATATACCGATCACTCGCGGATCGCACGTTTGATACATCGCACCGCCCTCTCGAAGACATCGCGCGAGAAATCTGCGGGTGGATTAGGGCGGGTTATCCGGAGGAATCCGGCACCAAGGGAGAGACACCGCAATGAGCGTCAACACACGTGACCCCAAGTCAACAATCCCCACCGAGGGCGAAAATACCGTCATTCACATCACGGGCGGCCGGGACTACAGTGTGACCATTGGTCGCGGAATGATTGCTGACGCGGCACATCCCGGGGGACAATTCGCCACGGCACTAGGAGCAGGCGTCAACAAGGTCCTCATCATTCACCCCCCGACGCTCGGCGCTATTGCTGCGCAGCTGCGGGAATCTCTGTCCGATGGGCGCGAGGTGATTTTGGCAGAAGTGCCAGATGCCGAGGCCGGCAAACGCATGGAAGTGGCGCAGTTCTGTTGGCAGGTTCTGGGCCAGGCAGACTTCACGCGCTCCGATGCCATCATTGGCCTCGGTGGCGGTGCACTGACTGACCTTGCGGGTTTTGTCGCCGCAACCTGGTTGCGCGGCGTTCGCCTCATTCAGGTTCCCAGCACTGTTTTGGGCATGGTCGACGCTTCCGTTGGTGGCAAGACGGGTATCAACACGAACGAGGGCAAGAACTTGGTCGGGGCGTTCTACGCCCCCCACGCTGTGCTCTGCGACCTCGACGTGCTCGCCGACTTGCCTCGCAACGAACTCCTTGCTGGTTTCGCCGAAATCGTCAAGTATGGCTTCATCGCCGAACCCGAGATTCTTGACATCTTGGAGGCCGACGTTGACGTCGCTACGAACCCCCAGAGTCCCGAATTCCGACGGTTGATTGAGCTGTCCATCGGAATCAAGGCTCGTGTCGTCTCCGAAGATTTCACGGAGCAGGGCGAACGAGAGATTCTGAACTATGGTCACACGCTAGGCCACGCCATCGAGCATGCGGAACGCTACAAGTGGCGCCACGGCGCAGCGATTTCGATTGGTATGGTCTTTGCCGCCGAACTGGCGCGCATGACAGGCAACCTATCCGACGAGATTGTCGACCGCCACCGCCGCATTCTCGAGTCGCTTACCCTCCCCACGGGCTACCCTCGCGGTCGCTGGGACACCCTTCTCGCAACGATGAAGCGGGACAAAAAGGCTCGAGGGTCGATGTTGCGCTTCGTCGTACTGACGGCGGAAGGCAAGACAAGCATCCTGAACGTGCCAGACACGTCAATTCTCTTCACCGCGTACCAAGAGATTGCGGCCTAATCGCGCGCTAGAGTCGTTGTTATGACACGCGTAATGGTTCTCAACGGCCCTAACCTTGGCCGCTTGGGCTCACGGGAGCCGGATGTCTATGGCAGCCAAGATCTGGCGGCGCTGACTACCATTTTGGTAGCGGATGCCCCGGGAGTTGACATTGATCTTCGCCAAACTGACTCCGAACCCGAGCTCATGTCCTGGCTGCACGAGGCAGCTGACACGGGTACGCCCGTCATCCTCAATCCTGCCGCTTTTACGCACTACTCGTATGCGCTTCGTGACGCAGCCGCTCAGGTAACGAAGGCCGGCATTCCCCTTATCGAAGTTCATATTTCTAACCCCCATGCCCGCGAAGAATTTCGTCACACCAGCGTGATCTCCGCGGTCGCTACGGGAGTCATTGCCGGGTTCGGCTTTGACTCGTACCGCCTCGCTCTCATCCAGTTGACGCGCCCCTCCAGTTGACGCGCCCCTCCAGTTGACGCGCCCCTCCAGTTGAGGCGTGCCCCCAGTTGGCGCGCCCCGTCTTGTAGACTGGACCCTTGGAGCACAGGTGCTCCCATTTTTTTGAACATCGCATGACCTAAAGGATGCCCACCATGGCAAGCACCTCAGATATCAAGAACGGCGTCGTCATCAAGATTGACGGACAACTGTGGACGGTAATCGACTTTCAGCACGTCAAGCCGGGCAAGGGCGGTGCGTTCGTTCGCACCAAGATGAAGAACGTCATGACCGGCAAGGTTGTCGACAAGACGTATAACGCGGGCACCAAAATCGAAACCGCCAATGTTGACCGTCGCGACTTTCAGTACCTCTACAACGACGGTAATGACTACGTTTTCATGGACAAGGTCACGTACGAGCAGCTCGCTGTGTCGGCTGTTGTTGTGAGCGATACCAAGAATTTCCTGCTCGAGAACCAAGACGTTCAGATTGCCCTCAATGATGGAGCGCCGCTGTATGTCGAGCTGCCCGCATCCGTCACGCTTGAGGTCACCTACACGGAGCCCGGTCTGCAAGGCGATCGTTCCACCGGTGGCAACAAGCCCGCCACGGTGGAAACCGGTTTCGAGATCCAAGTTCCCCTGTTCATCGAGCAGAACACGCGCATCAAGGTGGATACCCGCACGGGTGAATACCTCGGCCGCGTGAACGACTGACTGATGAGTGCTCGCACCAAAGCACGTAAACGGGCGCTTGACGTTCTTTTTTCGGCGGATGTTCGACAGATTTCCCTCGCGGAAGCCCTAGACGCTGAAGCCAATCGGGCTGCCAGCGAACCGGCTCGTGCCGCGTCGTGGCTGTACGCTCGCGAAATCGTTGATGGCGTTATCGACCACCACGATGAAATCGATGAAATCATTGCGACCTACGCTCGCGGTTGGACGTTGGAGCGCATGCCCGCCGTCGATCGTGCCCTGATTCGTATTGCCGTGTGGGAGATTCTCTTCAACCCTGATGTGCCCGCCGCAGTTGCCGTCGATGAGGCCGTTGAAGCCGCAAAGATTCTCAGCACAGAGGAATCTGCCGGCTTCGTGAACGGACTGTTGGCCACAATCGCTTCCACCGCATCCTGATTGAGCCGCATCCTGATTGAGCCGCTGCATCCTGTTACACTTGTTTCATTAGACATCCTTTAAAATCCGTCCAGAGAGGCGGGGAAGGAGGTCAGAATGACTGCACGCGTCATTATGCAGACACCTGACATTCACCGAGTGCTCACGCGCATTGCTCACGAGATTCTTGAATCCAATCGTGGCCCTGACAACCTCGTTCTGCTGGGAATTCCCACGCGAGGAGTGACACTCGCTCATCGCCTGTCTTCCATCTTGGAAACCATCGTTCCCGGAGCAGTCATCCCCGTCGGCGCCCTCGACGTCACCATGTACCGTGATGACCTGTGGAAGAATCCCACCCGCATGTCCTCGCCCACCGAAGTGCCGGTCAGCATCGACGCCGCGACCGTTATCTTGGTCGATGACGTGCTGTATTCAGGGCGCACGGTGCGCGCAGCACTGGATGCCATGGCCGATCTTGGTCGCCCACAGATTGTGCGCCTCGCCGTTCTCGTCGATCGCGGCCACCGTGAACTGCCCATTCGAGCCGACTTTGTGGGCAAGAACCTTCCGTCTGCCCACGATGAGCGCATCAATGTGCGGCTCACCGAACTCGACGGCGAAGACGTTGTCACCATCGATCAGGCGGTCTCCTCATGAGGCACCTGCTGAGTACGACCGAGCTGTCGCGAGAAGCCGCAATCGAGCTGCTCGATATCTCCGAAGATATGGCGGCCGTGGCCGACCGCGAGAACAAGAAACTGCCGGCGTTGCGGGGAAAGACCGTCGTCAACCTCTTCTTCGAAGACTCGACTCGCACCCGCATCTCTTTCGAGGCCGCCGCTAAACGCCTCTCGGCTGATGTCATCAACTTCAGCGCCAAGGGGTCATCTGTTTCCAAGGGCGAAAGCCTCAAGGACACGGCCCAAACGCTGTCGGCAATGGGAGCGGATGCGGTCGTCATTCGTCACGGCGCCTCCGGTGCACCCGCCGTCCTGGCCGCAAGCGGCTGGATCGATGCGGGAATCATCAACGCGGGTGACGGTACCCATGAACATCCCACCCAGGCTCTGCTCGATGCCTTCACGATGCGCCGCCGCATTCACGGGGCAGGCTCCCGCGGCAAGGGCCTCGACGGTGTCAGCGTCACCATTGTGGGAGATATTGTGCACTCTCGGGTGGCACGGTCAAATGTGTGGCTCCTCAAGACATTGGGAGCTCACGTGCGACTCGTTGCCCCTGCAACCTTGCTTCCCGTAGCGGTTGATTCCTGGCCGGTGACCATCGATTACGACCTCGATCACGCCCTCGCAGAATCCACCCCTGATGTCATCATGATGCTGCGCATTCAGCAAGAGCGCATGAATGACGCGTTCTTCCCCAATCCACGGGAGTATGCCAATGTCTGGGGGCTATCGACGGCACGCTGGGCCAAACTTCCGGCGACCTCCCTGGTGATGCACCCGGGCCCCATGAATCGTGGCCTCGAAATCTCTTCGGCCGCCGCCGATTCCCCACAGTCCACGGTACTCGAGCAGGTCGCCAATGGCGTATCGGTTCGCATGGCCACCCTGTATACGGTGCTGACCAGCACGCGAGAGGTTTCCGCATGAGTACCAGCAGCTACCTGATTCGCGGCGCCACCATTGGTGCCGGAGCCACGACCGATATTCTGACGCACGGAAACGTCATCACCGCCATGGGATCAGGGCTCGATGCCGCCGGTGCCGTCGTCATCGATGCCCAGGGCCTCGTTGCCCTGCCCGGCCTTGTAGACCTGCACACGCACCTTCGCGAACCCGGTTACGAGCAGAGCGAAACCGTTCTGACGGGAACCCAAGCGGCGGCGATTGGCGGTTTTACCGCGGTCTTCGCTATGGCCAACACCAATCCCGTGGCCGATACCGCCGGTGTCGTTGAACAAGTTCTCGCACTCGGTGAAGCCGCGGGATACGCAACCGTGCGGCCTATCGGAGCGGTGACCCAAGGCCTCGACGGCCAACGCCTCGCCGAGCTCGGAGCTATGGCAACCTCGCGCGCCCAGGTGCGCGTCTTCAGCGATGACGGCAAATGTGTCTCCGACCCGCTGCTGATGCGCCGTGCTCTTGAATACGTGAAATCGTTTGACGGCGTTATCGCCCAGCATGCCCAAGAGCCCCGTCTCACCGAGAACGCTCAGATGAACGAGGGCGAAGTTTCGGCGCGCCTAGGACTGACCGGATGGCCCGCCGTGGCCGAAGAATCAATCATCGCGCGCGATGTTCTTTTGGCAGAGCACGTGAAGAGCCGACTTCACATCTGTCACCTGTCGACGGCAGGATCTGTTGAGGTCATTCGCTGGGCAAAGGCTCGCGGCATCAACGTCACCGCCGAAGTGACCCCCCACCACCTCCTTCTCGACGAGGAACGGGCCGAGACGTACGACTCGAGGTTCAAAGTAAACCCGCCGCTTCGCCGCCGCGAAGATGTTTTGGCTCTTCGGGAGGCTCTCGCCGATGGCACCATCGACATCGTGGCCACGGATCACGCTCCGCACCCCAGCGAGTCCAAAGAATGCGAATGGGGTGCGGCAGCTTTTGGAATGGTCGGCCTCGAATCGGCGCTGTCGGTCGTGCAGGAAACCATGGTGGAGACGGGCCTCCTGAACTGGGATGACGTCGCCCGCGTGTTGTCCATTACCCCCGCCCGCATCGGCAGCCTGAGCACCCACGGCCAGCCTTTGACGGTTGGGGCGCCGGCCCACATCACCCTCGTCGACCCGAACACACGGCAGACATTTTCACGGCAACGCCTTGCGGGCCGTTCACTCAACTCACCCTTCTTAGGGCTTGAGTTGCCGGGGCGGGTCATGGCCACGCTTCACCAGGGATATGCCACCGTGCTGGATGGCATCCTGATCGAATCTGACATTGTGGCAGCACACGCGGAAGCGGTTCGACGTGGATAAGTACACCATTGGAACGATTATTGTTGTGGCGGTCATCGCCGCGGTGTGGTGGGGGATGTACCGCTCCTGGAAGCGTCGCAGTTCACGTTCATCGACCCTCACGTCTTCGTGGGAGGCGCACAGTCACGCCCCCATCAGCGACATCGCCTCGACATTTTCGGTGATGTATGTGGCGACCACGCATACAGAATCGCCTCTCGAACGTCTCAATATTCCAGGATTGGGCTTTAGAGCTCAAGCGTCGGTCAGTGTCTTTGATGACGCAATCGTCGTGTCGCCGGCGGGTGAACTCCCTACCGAAATTTCTCCCGCACGCTTTCTCGGCGTGCGCAGCACCCAGGTCACGATTGACCGCGTCGTCGAAAAAGATGGTCTCACCGCCATTGACTGGGTCGCTACAGACTCCGTCTCTGGAAAAAACACGCTCGTGACCTCCGTATTTCGAGTCCCCAATATTCGTCTGCGCGAGAGGTTCGAGGCGTCCCTCGAGGCTTTTGGCGTTGCCCACACCGCAACAGTGAAAGAGGTCGCCTCGTGACGTTCACGAACACTCCCGATGCCGTGCTCGTTCTCGAAGATGGCACCCGCTACGAAGGCCGCTCCTACGGGAGTGCAGGAACCACCTTCGGTGAGATCGTTTTTGCGACCGGAATGACCGGCTATCAAGAGACCCTGACCGACCCCTCTTACGCCGGACAGATTGTCTTGATGACGGCCCCCCACATTGGCAATACCGGCATGAACGACGAAGACATGGAGTCGCGTCGCATCTGGGTTTCCGGTTTTGTGGTGCGGGATGCCTCGCGCATCGTTTCGAATTTTCGGGCCGAACGCAGCCTCGAGAACGACCTTGAACACGAAGGAATCGTGGGAATCCGCGGGATCGACACACGCGCCATCACCCGTCACATTCGGTCTAAAGGTGCCATGCGCTCCGGAATTTTTTCAGGTGCCGCGTCGCAGTTGACCGCGACCGAACAACTCGATCTCGTGTTGGCCGGCGATGAAATGGCGGGACGCAACCTCTCCGCGCAGGTCTCTACTCAGCAAGAGTATGTCGTCGCCGCCGTGGGCGCTCGAATCGGCTCCGTCGCCATTCTCGATCTCGGCGTCAAGAAGTCCACGGTGAACTACATTGCCGAACGCGGCTTCGATGCCCACGTGCTGCCGCAGAGCGTCACAGCCGAACAGATCATCGCCATGAAGCCCAGCGCCCTGTTCTTCTCAAACGGTCCCGGAGACCCCAGCGCGAGCGATGCTCACGTCGAGCTTCTGCGGGTGTGTCTGAAGGCCGGCATCCCGTTCTTCGGCATCTGCTTCGGAAACCAGCTCCTAGGCCGCGCCCTCGGCTTTGGCACCTACAAGTTGCCCTTCGGTCACCGCGGCATCAACCAGCCCGTTCTTGACAAGGCAACTGGCCGCGTCGAAATTACGAGCCAAAACCACGGGTTTGCCGTGGACGCCCCCATTGAGGGAATCTTGGAGTCTCCCGCCGGATTCGGCCGCGTCGAAGTGAGCCACTACAGCTTGAACGACAACGTCGTGGAGGGGCTCAACTGCCTCGACCTTAACGCGTTCTCCGTGCAGTATCACCCGGAAGCGGCCGCGGGGCCGCACGATTCCAACTACCTTTTCGACCGTTTTCGCGACATGGTGCTCGCATCCGCCTCGACCACTGGAGCAACCCTCTAATGCCACGTCGTACCGACATTAAATCTGTTCTCGTCATTGGCTCTGGCCCGATCGTCATTGGCCAGGCCTGCGAGTTTGACTACTCCGGAACCCAGGCGTGCCGTGTGCTGCGCGAGGAGGGCATCCGGGTCATCTTGGTGAACTCCAACCCCGCCACCATCATGACCGACCCCGACTTTGCCGACGCCACCTACGTCGAACCGATTACTCCCGAGGTGATCGAGTCAATCATCATCAAGGAGCGTCCCGACGCAATTTTGCCGACCCTGGGTGGCCAAACGGCGCTCAATGCTGCAATGGCTCTGCACGAAAATGGTGCCCTCGAGCGTCACGGCGTCGAGCTGATTGGCGCCAAGGTAGATGCCATTCGCAAGGGTGAAGACCGCTGGTTGTTCAAGGACATCGTGACCGAAGCTGGCGCCGAGTCGGCTTGTTCGTTCATCACTCATACCCTCGAAGAGGCCCTCGTTGCGGCTGGCGAACTGGGCTACCCC
The DNA here is from genome assembly GCA_947443745.1 of Microbacteriaceae bacterium. GTDB lineage: Bacteria > Actinomycetota > Actinomycetes > Actinomycetales > Microbacteriaceae > Alpinimonas. Next base: position 11,248 of record CANEXL010000040.1, read on the forward strand.
CTCGTCGTACGTCCCTCGTTCACCATGGGCGGCCTGGGTTCTGGCTTCGCGTACAACGAGACCGACCTTATTCGCATTGTGACGGATGGCCTGCACTCCAGCCCCACCACCGAGGTTCTGCTCGAAGAGAGCATCCTCGGCTGGAAGGAATACGAGCTAGAGCTCATGCGCGACACGGCTGACAACACCGTTGTCGTGTGTTCCATCGAGAACGTCGACCCCGTCGGCGTGCACACGGGTGACTCGATTACCGTTGCCCCCGCGTTGACGCTGACCGACCGGGAGTACCAGAAACTCCGCGACATCAGCATCAAAATCATTCGCTTGGTGGGGGTCGATACCGGCGGATGCAACATCCAGTTCGCCATCGATCCTAAAGATGGTCGCATCATTGTTATCGAGATGAACCCTCGCGTCTCTCGCTCCTCGGCCTTGGCCTCTAAAGCAACGGGATTCCCCATTGCCAAGATTGCCGCCAAGCTCGCCATCGGGTACCGCCTCGATGAAATCAAGAACGACATCACCAAGGTGACTCCCGCGAGCTTCGAGCCGACCCTCGATTACGTCGTCGTCAAGGTTCCACGCTTTGCCTTCGAAAAATTCCCTGCGGCGGATGCCACACTCACGACCACCATGAAATCCGTGGGAGAAGCCATGGCGATTGGTCGCAACTACTCGACCGCTCTGCAGAAAGCCCTCCGCTCGCTGGAGAAGCGTGGCAGCTCGTTCCACTGGGGTGCCGAGCCTCGCACAATGGAGGAGCTTCTCGAGATTTCGAAGATCCCCACCGACGGCCGCATCGTCACGGTTCAGCAAGCACTGCGCAAGGGTGCCTCCATCGAGCAGGTGTTTGAGGCCACCAAGATTGACCCTTGGTTTATTGACCAGATCGTCTTGATCAACGAGGTTGCCGACGACATTGCCGCCCACACCGATCTCGACGCCGGCATTCTGCGTCACGCCAAGGACCACGGATTCTCGGACGTGCAGATCGCCGAGCTCCGCGGACTGACAGAAGATGTCGTTCGGGCCGCCCGCTATGGTCTCGGCGTTCGTCCCGTCTTCAAGACGGTCGATACGTGTGCGGGGGAGTTCCCCGCCGAGACGCCGTACCACTACTCCAGCTACGACCTGGAGAACGAGGTCACCCCTAGTGACCGCCGCAAGGTCGTCATCATCGGAAGCGGCCCTAACCGCATAGGGCAGGGTGTCGAATTCGACTACTCCTGTGTGCACGCTTCCTTCGCACTGGCGGATGCCGGCTACGAAACCATCATGATCAACTGCAACCCCGAGACGGTCTCCACCGACTACGACACCAGTGATCGCCTCTACTTCGAGCCGCTGACGCTGGAGGACGTTCTCGAAGTACTGCACGCTGAGAGCGTCTCAGGGGAGCTCGTGGGCGTTGTCGTGCAACTGGGCGGACAAACCGCTTTGGGTCTGGCCGCTGGATTGAAAGCTGCGGGCATTCCCATTCTGGGGACCACGCCTGAGGCCATCGACTTGGCCGAAGAGCGCGGAGAATTTTCGCGCATTCTTGACGAAGCTGGTCTTCTGGCACCACGCAACGACACCGCCATCGACGTGGAGGGCGCCGTTATCGCTGCCGAAGAGATTGGGTACCCCGTTCTTGTTCGCCCCAGCTATGTGTTGGGCGGCCGCGGCATGGAGATCATCTTCGACACCGACGGTGTGCGGGACTACTTCTCCCGCATCGAGGGTCAGGTTATCGTTGATGCCAAGCGGCCCCTTCTGGTGGACCGATTCTTAGATGACGCCATCGAGATCGATGTCGACGCCCTTTACGACGGAACTCAACTGTATATCGGTGGTGTCATGGAGCACATCGAAGAGGCTGGTATCCACTCCGGTGACTCTGCCTGCACCTTGCCACCGGTGACGCTGGGAAACAGGGATGTCGACCGCGTTCGCATTGCCACACTGGCCATTGCGCAGGGAATCGGCGTTCAGGGTCTCCTCAACGTGCAGTTCGCCATTGGAGCGGGCATCCTTTACGTTCTCGAAGCGAACCCTCGCGCCAGCCGCACCGTGCCCTTCGTCTCCAAGGCACTCGGCATCCCGTTGGCAAAGGCTGCCAGCCGCCTCATGGTGGGCGATTCCATTGCCGATTTGATCGCTGAGGGAATGCTTCCGTTGCAGGATGGTTCCATTGTGCCGATGGATGCCCCCATTTCGGTCAAGGAAGCAGTTCTTCCTTTCAAGCGTTTCCGCACTCCCACGGGCCACATTGTTGACTCGCTGCTCGGGCCGGAAATGCGCTCGACCGGTGAAGTTATGGGAATCGACAAGGACTTCCCGCGCGCCTTCGCAAAGGCTCTCGCCGGTGCCTATGGAGCCCTTCCGTCCTCCGGGGCCGTGTTCGTTTCGGTGGCAGACCGCGACAAGCGAGCCATCGTGCTTCCCGTCTTGCGCCTCGAACAGCTGGGCTTCACGATCTTTGCAACGGAGGGAACCGCCGAAATCTTGCAACGTAACGGAATCTCCTCCACCGTGGTCGAGAAGGTCAGCTCCAAGGGCGGTGGCGTCACGATCGTCGAGCTCATCAACCGCAACGAGGTCGACATCGTCATCAACACGCCGAGCGGAAGTGCCGCCCGTGCCGACGGCTACGAGATTCGCGCCGCTGCGGTCGGGGGCGACAAACCGTTGTTCACGACGATGGCGCAGGTCAGTGCCGCCGTCGCATCCATCGACATCATTCAAGAGGGTTTCACCGTTACGAGCCTCCAGGAATACGGCATTGCGCGGGCGGCAAGCCTGGCCGCCGCCACTGAGCAGCTCGCTGCAGCACAGACGACGTCGGTGACAGCATGACCGATCCCGGGTTTGGCCAGCGGTTAGGAGCCGCTTTCGACGAGTACGGACACTTGTGTGTCGGTATCGATCCTCATCCGTTTCTGCTCAAGGAATGGGGGTTCAACGATGACTCCGCGGGCCTTCGCGAATTCTCGCTTCGGGTCGTGGATGCCTGCGTGGGCCGCGTTGGCATCATCAAGCCCCAGGTTGCGTTCTATGAGCGTCATGGATCTCGCGGGTATGAAGTTCTCGAGTTGCTCTTTGAGCGGGCTCGCAACTCTGGTCTGCTGGTCATTGCCGATGCCAAGCGTGGCGATATTGGCTCGACCATGGAGGCGTATGCAAGCACGTGGCTGACACCGGGGAGCGCGCTCGAAGCGGATGCTCTCACCGTCAGCCCCTATCTCGGTGCTGGCTCACTCGCACCAACGGTGAACCTCGCACTCAAGAGCAACAAGGGTGTCTTCATGCTTGCCGCGACCTCAAACCCCGAGGCTGCTTCCCTTCAGCAATCACGCATCGTCGACGGTCCTCACAAGGGTGAAACCGTTGCGCAGTCCATCCTCAGCGATGCCGAACAGTGGTCGTTGACGCGCGAACCTTCCGGATCTATCGGTGTCGTTTTGGGCGCTACCCTCGAACTCGAAGAATTTGGCATCAACCCCGATGATTATCCCTCCGTCCCCGTGTTGGCGCCGGGTTTTGGGTTCCAAGGTGCTCGCGTCGAGGACGCCCGGTCTGTTTTTGGCTCCATGACCCGCAATCTCATCGTGTCAGAAACACGCAGCGTATTGGCTGTTGGGCGAGGGGGC
>CANEXL010000041.1 GCA_947443745.1 Microbacteriaceae bacterium
AGCGAAGTTGACCACGCGGCGCTCTTGGCCACGGGACTGGGCGCGACTCCCCCTAGTTGATAACGGCTGCCGCCGTGCTGTCTGCGCTGTCTGCTCCGGTGGCGGGATTTGTCCCGTTGGCTGGGCTGTCGCCGTTGGCGGGGGTTTCGCGATTCGCGCGATCTCCCAGAACGATGGCGATAACCGCCATCAGCATGGTGCCGCCGATCCGGGTGATGCCGTCGCTGAACGTCAAAAACCACAGGATGGGATTGGGGAAATACGAGCCCGGTGAGTCGAACATGATGAGGTTCACCGGCAACCAGATGACGACCAGCACCGCACGAATCATGGCCGGCAACCACTTCCACGGGGCCGGTACGGCCCCCACTCGAGCAATCTGCACAACCACCACCAGCGCAATCGCAAACGTCGCGAACGAGTCAAGATTGGTAAAAAGCTTCATGGCATCCGATGTCAGCCAGTTCGAGTAGCCAAACCCAGCAACGTCGCGGAATACCGCGCCGAGAATCAGCCACACGGCCAGCAGGGTGAGAGCGGCGGTTCCGATGGGCCGCCGCGCCGTGACGCTCCCCACGCCACGCACTCCAAACGCGAACACCAACAGGGCGGCGGAAAAAAGGATGACGCGCGCGCTCTGGCCGAAAAACGGAACCAAAGAAAGGGCGACAGAAGCCAGCAGGAGCCCACCACCGATGAAGCCGGTGAGTGCGGAAGGCGATGTCGCTGACGAGGCGCGGCGAGAGGGAAGCGTGGGCGATGTCATGCGTGGAGCCTACGCCGGGTGTCCATCCCCGCGACAGTGGCGGGCCCCGAGAAGCCCCCAGGCCGATAAAGTTGAGGCATGGCCGAACACAGTTCTCCGCCCCCGCGCGACTCGGTAGAAATCAACTTTCGCACCCGCAAATGGGTGCGTCCCGAGGATCTGAACGCCAACGGTACGCTCTTCGGTGGCAGCCTCCTCAAGTGGATCGACGAAGAGGCCACCATCTACGCGATTGTGCAGCTGGGTAACCGCCGCGTCGTCACGAAGTTCATGTCGGAGATCAACTTCGTCAGCTCCGCCGTTCAGGGCGATGTCATAGAGATGGGACTGCATGCCACGGCATTCGGAACGTCTTCCATGACCATGCGGGCAGAAGTGCGCAACATGATTACGCGCAAGTCGATCCTGACCGTGGATCGCATTGTCTTTGTGGGGCTAAACGAAGAGGGCCAGCCCTTCCCTCACGGCTTCACCGAGATCACGTATGACCGAGATCGCATGCCGCAAGAGCCTCTGGCGTGAGGGCCCGAAAAATTGCTATTCTCGCTTCATGACACCCCCTAAAACCCCTTCGTCGGCACGGCGCATCGTCGCGCTCTTCCGCGTAGTTCTCGCCGCCGTTGTCTTTGTTTCGATTGCCTATCAAATTATCGATCGCGTGCGCAATAACGTCTTCGCCCCCGGTGAATACTTCGCCTACTTCACGATTCAATCGATGCTGATGTGCGTGGTCGTGCTCGCGGTCGGCGGTCATCTCGCTTGGCGAACCCAGAGCGATACACGCCTCTTCACCATCACTCGTGTGAGCGTTTTGGCCTACGCCGTCATCGCCTGCCTCGTCTACAACGCGTTGCTGCGCGACCTGCCGTCGACCCCCGGCTACGCGTGGCCGGTCTGGCCCAATGAGGTTCTTCACGTTTGGGCGCCCATTCTTTTGGTGCTCGACTGGATCTTTGCCCCCGGTCGCCACGTCCTTCGCCTGCGGGCAGCATTCTGGGCGCTTCTGTATCCGGTTCTCTGGCTGGCGTTCACCATGGTGCGCGGCGCGATCACCGGATGGTGGCCGTACCCCTTCCTCGATCCGAACGGCCCCAACGGCATCGTCGGTGTCATCATCTACGTGCTGGGTATCGCTCTCGTGATCTGGCTGATCGCATTTCTTGGACTCCTCATCGCAAAGCTCGTCACGCGCAGATCCGCATCCGGCACCCCCTCAATAGTTAAGGTCTAACCCATGCAGCTCACCGACATCACAATCCCCACGACCGATGGCAATGGCGAGCTTCGGGGTGTGCTGGCGGTTCCAGATGGGCCGGGTCCCTTCCCGGCCGCCATCATGGTGCATGAGGTCTTCGGAATTGAAGAGAACATGCGGGCGCAAATTGAGCGACTCTGCAGTTCTGGTTACATCGTTCTCATGCCCGACCTGTTCAGTCGTGGTGGCGCTCGCCGATGCCTCATGGCCACCTTTCGTGCCCTGACGGCGGGGGAGGGGCAAGCATTCGACGACGTTGCGGCGGCGCGGGCACTCCTCCTCGCGCGCCCCGATTGCACGGGCAAGATCGGTGTCATTGGCTTCTGCATGGGCGGAGGATTCGCCCTCCAGCTTGCCAACCATGGCTTCGACGCGGCATCCGTCAATTACGGAATGATGCCCAAAGACCTCGAAGCTAGCCTCGCGGGAGCATGCCCCATCATTGGTTCTTACGGGGCGAAGGACAACTCCTTGAAGGGAGCAGCTTCGACGATGGAGCTCGCCCTCACCAAGGCTGGCATTGCGCACGACATCAAGGAGTATCCGAATGCGAGTCATGCCTTCATGAACACCGGGCCCGCTGGTCCGAAGCTCTTGCGCCCCGTGATGAGCAAAGTTGTGGGCATCAAACCTTCACCAGTTGATGCGGTCGATGCCTGGCGCCGCATCGAAGAGTTCTTCGCGTTGCATCTGGCAACGGAATGAGTTTTGTCGCCACCATCGTGATTCATGAGGCCATCACCAAGCTCGACGCCCTGAACATGATTGCCACGGTATCCGGCACTCGAATCACGGATTCAGGTTCGGCCAATCCTATTGTTGTGTTGTCGTCGGGATCGCGCGTGGAAATCGACGTTCCCAAATTTGGGGAGGCGCCGCCCATGGCCGTCGACGTGTGGAGTGACGTGAGTGCCGAGCATGCCCGTCGCGATGCTCTGCAGATGCAGAGTCTCCTTCAGAAATCAGCAGGGTGGAAGGTGTTGCAGGATTGGTAATCCTGCGATTCCTGCCGGCAGTTTCCTGATCCTTTACGCAGAGTTTCCCCAGCGTTCAGAGGCTAGGAGGGTTCTCACACCGCACTGTCAGGGAAGGCGGCGTAACGTGACAGTATCGCGTCTCTAGGGGGTTTGCCCCTGTTTCTCGATCTGGACGATAATCCCTAAGGAATTCATCATGTCAAACATCGTAGAAACTGCCGTTGGAGCAGGAACCTTCAACACACTGGTCGCCGCTGTGACGGCCGCCGGGCTCGTTGAAACGCTTTCAAGCGAAGGCCCCTTCACCGTATTCGCACCAACGGACGAGGCATTCGCGGCTCTCCCCGCCGGAACCGTCGAGGGTCTCCTGGCTGACATTCCTGCTCTGACGAAGGTGCTCACGTACCATGTCGTTGCCGGCAAGGTCATGGCAGCCGACGTCGTAACGCTCACCTCGGCAACCACGCTCGAAGGAAGCAACGTCACGATTGACGCCAGCAATGGTGTCAAGGTAAATGGTGCAAACGTTGTGGCAACGGACATCGAATGCGATAACGGTGTCATTCACGTAGTGGATGCCGTTCTGCTGCCATAGCTCAACTGTCAGCATGAGGGAGGGGTTTACCCCTATACTTTCCTAAGTTGGTTAACTCCTTCCATCACCCGCCTCCCGCGTAACCGTCCCCCCGGTTCTCTGCGAGAGGCGGGTTTTTTTTCCGTAAACGCCGATTCTTTTTGTACCAGAAAGTTCCCTCTTGCTTTTTCAGCAGGATCCTGATTATGCTCAGGATTAATACCAAACAAGGTATAAAAATGGGGGGCTAACATGTTGGGGAAAAAGCTATTCGGTAACGGATCTCGTCGGTGGGTTGCTGTTCTCACCATTCCGGCGCTCGTACTGGGAATGGCGGTAGCGGGGGTCTCACTGTCCGCCTATGCCGTTCCGCGCGATTCTGGCGATTCTGGCGATTCTTCAACGCCCACTCCCACACCAACTCCCACACCAACTCCGACCCCCACTTCCACGCCGAATTCCACGCCTACCCCAACCCCCACAACTCTCAGCCCGGCAGTCTCACTCTTCTCCGTCAACCCGACCTGCTCGAGCAGCTGTTCCTCGCTGACACTGGTCAACGCAGTCTCTGGTGGGACCGCAACTGCAGCGGACTGGGCACTTGGGGCCACAAATTCCACGGACAGTTTTACGTTCGATTCGGGGACCTCAAAGAATGTTGCGCGAAACGACACCTATTCGCTGACCTCGACCGGGGGGCCTTCTGGCTACAGCGCAGCAGTGTTCACCTGTTCGGGTAACAGCAATGTGAGCTTTGATCTCGTAGCTCAGACGGTCACATTTCCGAACCAGTCAAACCGCAACGCGACCTGCACGTTCACTTACACGTCGACAGCACCTATCGCCATCACGGTGCACGCCGGCGGTCTCCGCACCGGAACAACCTCGGTCGGTCCTCTTCCCAACGGGGCCGTTTTTACGGCTACCGCGGTTTCGGGGAGCCCCGCGGGTGGACCCTTCACCTGCACAATTTCTGACGGAAGCGGCACGTGTGACATTCTCGTCCCCACAGGATTTGCGTGGGATATCGGTGAAACGACGGCACCTACTGGCTACTACCTGAACCCCAGCCTCGATTACGGCACTTCTTCTGCGGTCACGGCCGACACCTACGTTTTAAGAACCGGAACTGTCAGTTCTGCCATCGATGTTCCGGGCGCCAACCCCAACGGAACCTACGATGACATTCGGCCGTCCCACTCCAACTTTTTCAGTGGCCTCTTGGCTACCTCTCTCGACAACCCGGCGGTCTCACAGCAGTGTGGCCTGAATGTTGCGCTTGTTCTCGATCAATCTGGCTCCATGGCGGGATCGAAGCAGACAACGTTGAAGGCATCCGCAAACGCCGCCATCAATGCTTTGACCGGAACGCCCTCTAACGTCGCGATTTACACGTTCGCGACCAACACGGGAACGACCATTTCGAGCACGCCCACCTCGACCGTCGCGAGTGCTCTGCCCCTGCACACCTTTATCAATAACCTTGGAACACCGACGAGTTCGACCAACTGGGATGCGGGACTGCACCAGGTTCCGGCCGGCTTCGACATTGTTCTCTTCATCACGGATGGCGCCCCCACGGCCGACTCCTCGGGCTCTGACGCCGGCAGCGGCTCCTATTACCAGTATGTGGAGCACGGAATCTATTCGGCGAACGCTCTGAAGGCAGGCGGAACCCGCGTTGTCGGCGTCGGTGTTGGTCTTGTCGGCGGGACAGAGAACCTTCGGGCTGTTTCCGGCCCGAACGCCGAAGATGATTACGTTCTCGCCACGGATGTCAGCTTTGGTCAGGTGTTGACCGAACTGGCCCAGGGAACCTGCGGTAGCCAGCTCAGCATCCAAAAGCAGATTCAAGATCCCAGCGGCGCCCTCATTGCGAATTCGACTGCCGCAAACGGATGGTCTTTCACGAACTCGATTTCGGCGGGCAGCACGATTGATTCGCCCTCTGTGACGGCTCCGGTGAACAGTCAAAACGGATTCGCTAGTGCCGTCGTTGCCATTCCCGCCGGTGCTACTCCGACCGTCACCGTGGCAGAAACGCTCACGGCTGGTTACACCTTCGTGAGCGCCGCGTGTTCGGTCAACGGTTCCCCCGTGACAACAAACGTCGTGGGCACCACGGCATCCTTCACCGGAGCCGCCGCGTCACCGATGTCCTGTATTTTCACGAACAAACAAAATCCAGGGTCGTGGACTCTGACCAAAACCTCTGATCCGACATCCGGAACCGTCGTCTCTCCGGGGGACACCATCACGTACACGTTGAGTGCGCACAACGGCTCAGCGGTCACCGTTTTCGGTGTTTCGGCCACCGATAACATTGCCAACGTCGTGGATGATGCGACGCTCAGCACCCCGCTCGCATCGGGTCTTTCGCTGGCCAGCACGACACTGACGTGGGCTATTGGCAATCTGACGGCCGGTCAAACCAAGACCGTGAGTTACACCGTCACCGTCAATGCCGGCGCCTACGGGGCAACCCTGACGAACGTGGTGACCCCGGGCACCAACGGCTCGTGCGCGGTTAACTCGGATTGCACCACCACCCACACCACGCCGAACGAAGCTCACCTGACGTTGGTGAAGTCTGTCACGAACGGATCGACCGGAGGCACGAAGGGCCCGGGAGACTGGACGCTGTCGGCTGCGGGCAGGGCGGGGGCAACTCAGATCACCAATTCGGCTTCGGGAACGCGCACGACCGTTCTCCCTGGAACCTACGACTTGAGTGAGAGTGCCCAGGTCGCCGGCTACACGACGACCGGCGCCTGGGTCTGCATGGGGCAGACCGGGCGACCCACCACGACTTCCGTCACGATTGCTGCCGGAGATGACGTCACGTGCACGATTACCAACACAGCCGTGCAATCCCGGTTGACCCTCAACAAGTTCGTTGTGAATGGCACAACGGGGGCAATGCACCAGTCCTCCGAGTGGTTGCTTTCCGCAACCGGTGGCCCCACGGCCGTGACCGCTGTTCTCCCCGGCACCACGACTCCCGTTGCCGTGGGCACCTACACGCTGAGCGAGTCCGGCCCATCCGGCTACACGGCTTCTCTGTGGACGTGTCCCGGTTACACGGTGACCAATGCTTCGGTGACGATTCCGCTGGGTGTTGACGTGACGTGTTCCGTCACGAACACGGCGGTGAAGTCGTCATTGACATTGAGCAAGGTAGTCGATGTTGGAACCACCGGTGCCTCGAATGTGGCGAGTGATTGGCAGCTTTCTGCCTCGGGTCCGACCCCTGTCAACAATGTCTCAACCGGAACAAAGACCGCCGTTCAGGTGGGCACGTACGTGTTGAGCGAGATCGGTCCAAGTGGCTACTCCTCGAACGGCTGGGATTGTGGGGTCTACGATGTTTCCCAGGATTCTGTCACCATCCCGTTGGGGGTTGACGTGACCTGCACGATTACGAATGTGGCGAAGGCGCCCCACATCACCTTGCACAAGGACGTCACCAACGACTACCGCGGTCCGGGGACTTCTGAGGACTGGACCCTTTCCGCAACTCACAGCTCGACGGTCGTGGCAGGAGTCAGCGGCACAGGCGCCGTCACTAACGTCGCCGTCCCTGTCGGAACCTACGCACTTTCTGAGGCGGGGACAAACACGACCGGGTATGAATTGACGTCACTGGTGTGCATGATGGGCGGTCAACCTCTGACCAGCCCCTCCTCGACGAATCCTGAGATAACCCTCGCCCTCGGCGACGACGTGGAGTGCTTTTTCACCAACACCGACAAGCCGGCGTTGCTCACGCTCCAGAAGAACGTTTCTCAAGACGGCGCAAACACGAATGTCGCCCCTGAGGCATTTACGCTGACGGCGACCCCGCAGTTCGTGAGCGATCAGCTCACCGTCTCAGGCAAGGGTGATTCCACGTTGCCGAATGGTGTGAGCGCCGTTCCGGTCTTCGCGGGACTATATGCGCTTTCTGAATCGGGCCCTGGCGGCTTCTCGAGCGACGGCTGGGTCTGCAACGGTCAGGTTCTCGCTGAAAACTATGTCACCGTCACAAACGGTGAGTCGGTGACCTGCGTCGTAACGAACACGGCAATTTTGCCCCACCTCACCCTCGTGAAGGACATCCAGAACAACGTCATCACCGGCGGAACATCGACCACCGCTGACTGGACATTGACTGCTGACGGCTCGCTTTCAGGTGGCTCAACAATCTCCGGTCACACGTTGGACGCGTCTATCACCGGCGCAACCGTTGCGACCGGAACCTACAACCTGAGCGAGCTCGGATCTGTGAAGGGATACGACGCTGGTGCATGGATGTGTGACGACGGTTCCGGTCCTGTCGAGGGCTCCAGCATCACGCTGGCGCTCGAAGATGACGTGACCTGCACAATCACCAATACGGCTCGCCAGTCCACTTTGACCCTGAACAAGCTTGTCGATAACGGCAACACGGGCTCTCTACTCGAGGCAGACGCGTGGTCTCTCTCGGCATCCGGCGGTCCAACATCCATCACGGATGTCGCATCTGAGACTCAGACCAACGTTGCCGTTGGCACGTACAACCTTTCCGAGTCAGGCCCCAGCGGCTACAGCGCCTCGGCGTGGGATTGCGGTTCGTATAACGCCAGCAGCACGTCCGTCGAGATTCCTCTCGGCGTCGACGTGACGTGCACGATCACCAACACGGCGATTGCGCCCACGCTCACGCTGTACAAGACCGTCGAGAACAATTTCGGCGGCAACACCTTGGACACCGCGTGGACCTTGAGTGCCACAAGCGGACAGAACGTACTTTCGGGTACCACCGGGGTCACCGGGAGCCTGCCGATTGGAACATACGACATTTCGGAGAGCTCCGATCCCGCGATCGACGGCTACACACTGACGAGCATCGCCTGCTTGTTCCAAGGTCGGGCACTGCGCGCGCCAACGCTCTTCGCTCTCCAGTTGGAGCTGAGCTTGGGCCAGAACGTCGAGTGCTACCTCACGAACACTGACCAGCCGGCGCTCTTGAGCCTGGACAAGACGGTTTCTCAAGAGGGAGCTAACACAACGTTTGCTCCCTCGGACTGGACCCTGACAGCCACACCGCAGTTCGATAATGGTCAGGATGTCGTGTCCGGCCCCGGCGCGAGTGGTGAGCAAGAGGGCGTGCTCGACCGGGCGATTTCGGCTGGCACCTACCAGCTCTCCGAATCTGGACCTTCCGGGTTCACCGCGGGAGAGTGGCAGTGCACCGGCGGAACGCTGGAGGGTGACATGCTCACGGTTGCCAACGGCGAATCCGTCAGCTGCACGATTGAGAACACAGCAATCTTGCCCACACTGACGCTCGTGAAGAACATTCTCAATGATGGAACGAACGGAGTGGGCAACGCTCAGAGTTGGACACTGACCGCCGACGGAACGGTGTCGGGGGGAACGAGCATCTCAGGTCTGAGCGGCGATGATTCCATCAAGGGCGCGACGGTTCCGGCCGGCACCTATGCGCTGAGCGAGGCCGGTGGTCCTTCGGGCTACGCGACAGACGGCTTCGTTTGCGTCAACGCGAACCCTCAGCCCAACGCCCCAGATGGCCCCGTTGCCGACCCTCCGGCTGCCGGTTATTCCGTCACGCTCGGTTTGGGCGATGACGTCACCTGCACCATCCTGAACTCGGCAATTCCTGCGTCATTCAATGACACGAAAACAAGCGATCCTGCCACAGGTTCGGTTGTTCAACCGGGTCAGACCATCACCTACACCGTGACGGTGCAACATTTGGATGGCGTCGTCACCTTGGACCATGTCTTGACCGATGATCTCAGCGACGTTTTGAACAACGCGACGTTCGTCGACTCTTCCCTGACGGTCTCGCAAGGCGACGCCGAGCTGGAGGGAACGACGCTCACCTGGCACACCGGATCCTTCGACGGCACCGTGACGATTTCCTACGCGGTTATTGTGAACGCCGATGCCTTCGGGGCGACGCTTACCAACGTCATCACGCCGGTCACGGGTGGTGAGTGTGATGGTCAGTGTTCGACCACGCACTATGTGGGCAACGTCGACATGGGGATTCTGAAGAGTCACACCACGAGCCACGAAGACAATTCGGTCGTCTCGGGCAAGGACAACCTCATCGACTACCACCTCGTCGTCAGCAACAACGGTGAGACGGCGGGCAAAGATGACGCTACCGGCGTCACTGTGAGTGACACCATGGCGTTCGCCTTGACGCTGGATGTGGCCGGCCTTGATGCCCTCAACCCCTCGGGGGACTGGGACTTCAGCGACTCGACGCTTGGTCAGCTCACGGCGCACTATGTGGGGAACGGCGGAGTCTTTGTGGCCGGAACCTCGAGCACGATTGACTACGTTGCTCTGGTCGGAACTCTGATCCCTCCGGGATCGAACCTACCGACGTCCAACATTGATAACGAAGGATGCGTGGCGGCCACGCGGTCGGAAGCCAACATGGCCAACAACTGTTCTCCAGACCGCACGATTGCCAAGTGGGTGCTCGTTGATCCCACGCCCTTCTGCCGCAATAACACGCCCTACATCTCGTATTCGATTCCGCTATCGAATGGGGCGCAGACGCCATTCGTGGCACTGATCTGGTGGTCACCTGAGGCCTTCGCGAATCGCACCGTCGGCATCGACCCAGCGAACACCGCGGCAATTCTGGCGGATGGGGCATCGCAGATCGACACGGTACCGATTCCTGCAGGGTGGCAGAACGGTGACACCATCACTGGGGAGCAGCTGTGGCCTGGTGCCGTGGTTGACTCGGCGGGAAACCCCATCGGCTGGGCTGGCTGGGTGCAACTTCCCAGCGGTCAATGGACTCTGGATCCCACCGCTCCGTTCTATAACATTCGCAATAACGCGATTATCGAAGTTCGAACAACAACGGCCGGTGAGGCCTTCGCTGAGGCAGCTTTGAGCACCCCGGGTTGCACCCCACTCACGTTCACCTTTGAACTGACGGGGTTGCCTCTATTGCCCAACACGGGGCTCAATGCCGCGACGTGGTTGCTCTCGGGCGCCTACCTGGTGACGTTCGGAATCTTCACCGTGTTCACTCGTCGCCGCATTCGTCGCACCCCACTGAAGAAGAAAGCCTAAGAGGGGTTCGTTTGTGACAGAGCGAAAGGGGTTGATCGTGACACTCACGGTCAACCCCGCTCTCGATGTCAGCACCTCGACCGAACGCATTGTCAGCAACGAAAAGATTCGCTGCGGGGTGACCCGGCTGGATCCCGGCGGCGGCGGCATGAACGTCTCCAGAGTCGTCACGCGCCTCGGCGGTCACGCTCATGCCATCTACCTTGCCGGCGGTTCAACGGGAGACGTCTACGAAAAACTGGTTGTAGGGGAGGGCCTGGGCGCCGAAAGAGTCATCATCGAGGGGCTCACCCGGGAGAGCTTCACCGTCGATGAAATTTCGACCGCTGGACAGTATCGGTTTGTGTTGCAGGGACCAACGGTCACGGAACTCGAATGGCAAAAGTCTTTGGTGATGCTGGAAGCGGCCATCGGCGCTGGTAGCTACGTGGTGGCCAGCGGAAGCTTAGCGCCGGGGATTCCCGATGATTTCTATGCCCGGGTCGCCAGAATTAGCCGAGATGCGGGTGCGCGGTGCATCATCGACGCGTCAGGGGCGGCCCTCGCTGCGGCACTCGCCGAAGGGGTTTTTCTCATCAAGCCCAGTCGACATGAGATGGACGAACTTGTTGGCACGGCTCCTGGGGGGCGCGGCAACCAAATTCAGGCCGCGACCGAACTCATCCAACGCGGCTCGACCGAACTCGTGGCCCTCACCCTCGGTGACGAAGGCGCGATCCTCATTTCCGCAGCAGGGGTCAAGAGGCTTCCCGTTCCTCACGTTCCTGTCATCAGCTCGGTCGGTGCGGGCGACAGTTTTCTCGGCGGTTTCGTGTTGCGCCTCGCCCAGGGGGCGTCTCAGCATGCCGCTTTCTGCACGGCGGTCGCGGCCGGCACGGCGACATCCATGAACCCGGCTACGATCTTGTGCACGAAGAGTGACGTTGAACGGCTCGAGAAGGAACTCGCTCGAATCTCGCACTGAGCGCGTGCCGACGTTGCCAGCCCAGAGCTACCAGCCCAGAGCTACCAGCCCAGAGCTACCAGCCCAGAGTGCCGGGGGCTCCCTTGAAGGGCCCCTTGACACGCGAGGTAATCCATCCGCCATAAAAGTCGCCTTCTTGAACCTGAACGACTTCGCCATCGACGGTGCATTCATCGACTCGGCCGGGGTACAAAGCGACATAGCCTCTCAGCTGTTCATAGCCTGCCCACGGCTTTTCATACCACCAGACGGATTGGGGAATGCGCTCGCCGGCGACAACAAGGTCCCCATACGTGGCGGTGCCTTTGAATTCGCAGACGGTGTTTCCCGAGATCTGCTCAATGACACCGGGGGCGACATCCGCCAGTGGAAGGTAATAGGTCGGGGGATGACTCGTCTCGAGCACACGGAGGGCGTGCGTTGTGTCGACAATCACCTGGCCCTTGTGCGTCACCACCACATGCTCGTCGGTGGGCACCACAGCGGGCGGTCGAGGGTAGTCCCAGACAGATTCGGGATTCTCAGATGACGGATGTTCGAAACTCATGACTTCAGTATGCGCCTCGCCGATGGGTGTGCGGTACACCATAATTTTAGTACCAAAGATTTCTCTTTCGAGTATTCTCGAGGGATGACGTTAGTTCGCGATTTCACTGATCTCTCGATGGAAGACCTGCCACAAGTGGGCGGCAAGAACGCCTCACTGGGGGAGATGACGCAGAGCCTCACGAAGCTCGGCGTTCGGGTTCCGGAAGGCTTCGCCACCACGGCGGAGGCTTTCCGCGAGTTTCTCTCCGTCAATGACCTGACCGAAAAGATAGCGACCCTCCTCGATTCCCTGGATGTCAACGACGTCGTTCAGTTGGCCCGGATCGGGGCCGAGATCCGTCAGATGGTCATGGCGGCACCGCTGCAAGACTCACTGGTTCGAGAGGTGCGCGAGGCGTTCATCGGGCTCAACAAACATTTTCCCCATCCTGATTCTGTTTCGTGGGCCATCCGGTCCAGCGCCACGGCAGAAGACCTGCCAGGCGCCTCGTTCGCGGGGCAGCAAGAAACCTTTCTGAACGTTCAGGGGATCGACAATGTCCTCGACGCCATTCGAGGCGTTTACGCGTCGTTGTACAAAGACCGGGCTATTGCGTACCGGGTAGAGAACAAGTTTGCCCACAGCGACGTCGCCATCTCGGCCGCTGTTCAGCGCATGATTCGCTCCGATCGAGCATCCTCAGGAGTCATCTTCACCGTCGATACCGAAACGGGATTTGAGAATGCCATTTTTGTGACGTCGTCCTATGGCTTGGGCGAAGCCGTCGTTCAGGGCACCGTTAACCCCGATGAGTTCTACGTGTTCAAGCCTGCCCTTCGCGCGGGGAAGCGGGCCGTGATTCGTCGAACCCTCGGGGAGAAGGCACTCAAAATGGTCTACACCGCCAGCCATGAGGCTGGTAAATCCATCGAGGCTGTTGACGTCGACGCCGAAGATCGGGCACGGTTTAGCATCACAGATGCCGAGGTGGAGGAGCTTGCCCGTCACGCCCTCACGATTGAAGAACACTATCGCCGCGGAATGGATATCGAGTGGGCGAAAGATGCGGATGATGGCCTTCTGTACATCTTGCAGTCACGGCCAGAAACGGTGAACTCCAACCGCAGCAGCACACTGTCGGATCGGTATGTCATCGCGACCCGGGGCACGGTCCTGGTGCGCGGAAAGGCCATCGGCCAAAAAATTGGCACCGGACCAGTGCGTGTTTTGACGTCGACGGCGCAGATGAAGGAATTCACTGAGGGCGACGTTCTCGTGGCTGACATCACAGATCCCGACTGGGAACCCATCATGAAACGCGCGTCGGCAATCGTGACCAATCGCGGGGGGCGAACCTGTCACGCAGCCATCATTGCTCGCGAACTCGGCATTCCGGCGGTGGTGGGAACCGGTAACGGCACAGAGATTTTGCGGGACGGGGTCACTGTTTCGGTATCGTGCGCCGAGGGAGAGACAGGGGTGATTTACGACGGAATCCTTAATTTTGCGATCGAACACGACGACCTCGCACCGGCGGGCGCTCTTCCGGTGCAGATCATGATGAATGTGGCGGCACCGGATCAGGCCTTCGCGTTATCGCGCATCCCGAACGATGGTGTGGGGCTGGCTCGAGTCGAGTTCATTATCAGTGACGAGATTGGCATTCATCCGTTGGCCGTCCTTAACCCGGAGGCACAACCGGCCGATGTCCAGAAGGTCATCGCGCAGCGCACACACAATTACTCCTCCCCACGAGAGTTCTACGTGCAGACGTTGGCCAGTGGGGTGGCCATGATTGCGGCTGCTTTCGCGCCGAATCCTGTCATCGTGCGACTCTCGGATTTCAAGTCCAATGAGTACGAGCACCTTCTCGGCGGAGCGGCGTTTGAGCCACACGAAGAGAATCCCATGATCGGCTTTCGTGGGGCATCCCGCTACGTCTCGACCGTGTTTCGGCCGGCCTTCGAAATGGAATGTGAAGCCATGCGCATCGTTCGGGACGACATGGGGCTCACCAACGTGAAAATCATGATTCCTTTCGTGCGCACCGTTGCTGAGGGCGCGGCCATCCTCGACCTCCTGGCCGAGAATGGTCTGGTGCGGAGAGAGAACGGTCTCGAGGTCATCATGATGTGTGAGATCCCCAGCAATGTCATTTTGGCTGCCGAATTCTTGGAGCTTTTTGACGGATTCTCCATCGGCTCCAACGACCTGACTCAGTTGACCCTGGGGCTCGATCGCGATTCGGAACTGCTCGCCAATGAATTCGATGAACGCAACGACGCTGTCAAGAGGCTCATGGCGATGGCAATAGCGGCGTGCAACGAGCGTGGAAAATACATCGGCATCTGCGGTCAAGCACCAAGCGATTACCCGGAACTTGCCCAGTGGCTGGTGGCTCAGGGGATTGACTCGTTGTCGCTGAACCCCGACAGCGTGTCACAGGTGCGACGCCAGTTGGCATCCTCGGCAGGGCTCAATTAAGTAACGTTTCGTCTAAAAGGGGTGCTGTTAAAGCCCTGTGAGTGAGGGGCTATATCCCCTCTGGCATAAGGACTTTCTGTTACGTTTCAGAGGTCGTGTGAACAAACTGCCGCATCTCGGCCTTTTCTCAAAATCTAATTGCTCCAC
>CANEXL010000042.1 GCA_947443745.1 Microbacteriaceae bacterium
CTCGGCATTCAGCTCACCGCCTTGGTCAACAAGTGGATGCTGTTGTTTGAACTCGTCGTACTGGTTATCTTCCTTGTTGTTGGATTCGTCGCTTTGGCTCAAGGAAAGGGTGCGGGCTTCAGCCTCACTTCCTTCTTCAACCCTGAGACCTTCTCTCTCCCCTTGCTTTTTGGTGCGACATCAATTGCTGTTCTCTCCTTCCTCGGATTCGACGCGATCTCAACGATGGCCGAAGAAAACAAGGGCTCGAGCAAGCAGCTCGGTCGTTCGATGTTTGCCGCACTCCTCCTCGTTGGCGTGTTGTTCGTCGTGCAGACCTGGGTGGCTTCCATGCTCGTCGAAGACCCTGCCGCCTTGATCACGGATGGCGACCCCCTCGGCACCGCCTTCTACCAAGCAGCGGCTAACGCTGGTGGACCCTGGATGTTTGCCCTCACCGCCATCACCACGGCAATCGCCTGGGGTTTCGCGAATGCACTGGTTGCCCAGGCCGCAACCTCGCGTCTCCTCTTCGCGATGGCTCGCGACGGACAACTCCCCAAGTTCCTCAGCAAGGTCAGCAAGCGTCACAGCGTTCCCGTCAACGCCACGTACCTAGTTGCCGGAATCTCGCTCGTGTTGGGCATCTACCTCACGATTCTGCCCGACGGCCTGATCGCCATCTCGGCGCTGGTCAACTTCGGAGCCTTGACAGCCTTCCTGCTGCTGAACTTCACTGTTGTCTGGCACTTCATCGTCAAGCAGAAGTCGAAGCGTTGGTTCGTTCACCTGGTCTTCCCGGTGCTCGGATTCATCATCTTGGCCTTCGTGCTCTACAACGCTCGCGCCAGCGCCCAGATCTTGGGTGTTGCGTGGCTCATCATCGGCATCATCGTGGCAGTCATTCTGTCCCGACGCGGCAAAATCAAGGACCCTCTCGCAGAGTCCGTCATCGAAGACGCAAAGGTCTAATTAGATAATGACTATTCACAAGTTGGCCCCACTCCCCGAGCAGTATTCCTATGTGTTCGGGGGGCGGGACCCTCTTGTGAGCATTCGCCCCGGCGACATCGTCGAGGTCTCCACCGAGGATTGCTTCGGTGGGCGCGTCACATCCCCCACAGATCGCCCCAGCGAGGTCGTTCCCTTCGCTGAGCTGAACCCCGTCTCGGGCCCGATCAATGTTGAAGGAGCGGAACCGGGCGACATGCTCGCGGTTCACTTCGTTTCCATCGTTCCGGCAAACCCCTATGCCATTTCCTGCACTTTTCCCTCGTTTGGCGCCCTGACCGGAACGCACGAGACAGCCATGCTGACACCAGACCTGGAAGAACGCGTCTGGTTCTATGACATCGACCTCGACTCGTGGACCGCAACGTTCCGCGCGACAAAGTCTGACTTCACGCTCGCAATGCCCTTGGACCCCATGCATGGCACGGTGGGCGTCGCTCCCGCCAGCGGAGAGGTCCGCCTTGTTGTGACACCCTCCAACCACGGTGGCAACATGGACACCCCCGAGGCTCGCGCTGGCACCACTTTGTACCTGCCCGTCAACGTGGCAGGCGCAATGCTCTCGCTCGGTGATGGACATGCCCGTCAGGGTGAGGGTGAAGTCTGTGGAACCGGCCTCGAGTCGGCCATGAACAGCGTCATCGCCGTCGATCTCATCAAGGGTGGAGCCTCGGGCTGGCCACGTTTGGAAAGCGACGACTTCCTCATGACAACGGGCTCGGCACGTCCCCTCGAAGATGCCTTCCGCATCAGCCAAAAAGAACTCGTTCTCTGGGCCTCCGACCTCACCGGGCTTGACACTCTGGACGCGTACCAACTCGTCAGCCAGTTAGGTCTCGCACCGGCAGCCAACGTTTGCGACCCGAACTACACGATGGTCGCGAAGCTCCCCAAGTGGGCCGTGAAAGATGCTGCCGCCTATGGCGGAGTCCACTCTCGCCTGCGGGCTTCCGCAGCGGAGTATCTCGCCGCTCGCTAAGGCAGCAGGCTCGTGAGGTACGAGCCCAAAAAGTCTCCGAGCCACATTCGCACATCCGCCAATGAGCGAACCGAAAGAGTTCCGGCACGAGAAGAGATGCGTTCGCGCGCAATCGTGCGAACCTGTTCGGTCATGGCCCAGGACTCTTGACCGAGACCGGCATTCACAGAAATTGGAATGTGGTTGGGCCACTGACGATTCTTGCTTGTGATGGGGATAACGGTCACGAGGCGTGTGACGAGTTCCAGATGGATGTCGCTTGACACGACAAGCAAAGGCCGACGACCGCCCTGCTCTCTCCCCCGTACTGGATCCAAATCCGCCCAGACAATCGCACCAGGAACCAACAGAAGTTCAGGCATTGCGGGCGTCCGTTAGCTCCACGGTTTCCCATGTTTCGGTTTCTTCACGCCAAGATTTCATGTCTTCCTCGGACGTGTTGGCGATGGCCGCACGCAGCGCGTCAAAACGAAGTTCGCGGTCCGCGAGATCGATCAGCATGTCGAGGTAGTCGTTGATAGTCCTCTCGGCACGCTTAGCATGGCTCTTCAGCCGGTCGCGCGTGACCGGCGTGACCTTGATGGTCGTCATGGCAATAGTCATACCTTAAGTATACCAAAAGGCATACCTTCACGTCGAGACAACGTTTGACAGATGCATGTCCGGTATGGCTATACTCGGTAACTACATACCCGGAATCTACAAATAGTTGATTTCGGGAAAGCCATCCGAAAGGCCACCATGTCCGTTCGTCAAAGCCTCCTCGCCATCCTTGACCAGGGACCCTGCTACGGTTACCAGCTGCGCACCGAGTTTGATCGGCGCACCGGCTCGACCTGGCCGCTGAACGTTGGTCAGATCTACAACACGCTCGACCGGTTGGCGAGAGACGGCCTCGTCGAGAAACTGGAGGCTAGCGACGCTAGTCCCGATGCCACCAGCCAAATATATTTCCGGATCACGGATGCTGGCCGTTCCGAAGTTGCCGGCTGGCTCGGCTCCCCTGTCGAACGCACGGCAGCAACCCGCGACGAGCTCGCGATCAAACTGGCCATCGCGGTCACCCTGCCCGGCGTCGACATTGCCCGGGTCATTCAGGTGCAGAGGGCGGCGACACTACGCAACCTCCAGGAACTCACCAAAACGAAGAATGCGACGGGCGACCCGGAAACATCAGAGAACTTGGCGTGGCTCCTCATCGTGGATTCCCTGATCTTTCAGGCGGAAGCCGAAGTGCGCTGGCTCGACCACTCGGAAGCGCGGCTGGCTAGGGCCGCTGCCACTGGTCATGCTGCACCCCTGCCACTGGGCACCGAAATCCCCAAGCGCGGCCGCCCCACCAAGGTGGTGCCGGCATGAGCACTGTCGACGGCAAGAGTGACGTCCTGCTCCAACTCAATGGAATCTCCATGCAATACGGCAAGGGCGAAACGGCCGTAACGGCACTCTCCGGAGTCGACCTCACGGTGCACGCCGGTGAACTCGTGGCCATCATGGGCGCCTCCGGGTCGGGCAAATCCACTCTTCTCACCATTGCCGGTGGGCTCACCACGCCAACGAGCGGCGAGGTCATCGTCGAAGGCCAGTGGCTCTCGACCGCGTCGCCCGCGGGAATCGCGGCACTACGCCGCCGAACGCTGGGCTTCGTGTTTCAGGACTTCAACCTCATCCCCGCGCTGAGCGCTATCGAAAACGTGATGCTGCCGCTCGACCTTGACGGGTGGAAACGCAGGAAGGCACGCTCCGCTGCCATGGATGCCCTTCGCTCCGTAGAACTCGAGAGCCGGGCAAACCACTATCCCGACGAACTCTCCGGGGGCCAACAACAGCGCATCGCCATCGCACGTGCCGTCGTGGGGACGCGCCGCATCATCCTGGCCGACGAGCCGACCGGGGCACTCGACAGCGCCACCGGTGAAGTCGTTCTGCGCATGCTGCGCAAGCGCGTGGATGCGGGTGCCGGAGGGATCTTGGTGACCCACGACGCCCGGCACGCCGCCTGGGCCGACCGGATTGTCTTTCTGCGGGACGGCCGTGTCGTTGACGAGAGCGTTGGCCACAGTGTGGACACTCTCCTCGCTCCCGTGGCTCAGCCATGAGCGCGCGACAGAGGCGGCCACAAAAAGTAGCGCGTGAACCGGTCAACCGGAGAGCGAGCGCATCACTGGCGCTGAAAATTGCCCTGCGGACGAGTGCTCGTTCTCTCGGGCGAAGCACCCTGATTGTGGCAATGGTGGCGCTCCCCGTCACTGGGCTGGTCGCTATCGCGGTCGTCGCCGCCAGCCACTACCTTCCCTCCACGCACGACACGATCACCACCCAGCTGGGCCTCAACCAAGCACGCCTCACCTCGATCACGCCCCCTGAATCCGGATTGAGCCAGAACCCGGTGAATCCAGAATTCTTCATCACGGATGAATTCGGCCGCGGCCCGACGGAGTCCCCCCGCGACGCCCTGCCTGCTGACACCCGCATACTGGCCTTGAGCACCTCCTCCGTCACCGCCACGACGGCAACCGGCGTGGGCGGCATCACCGTGCGCGAGGGACCGAGCTGGGACCCCGCCTTTGCCGGCATGTACGACGTAACCGCAGGCCGAGCTCCCCGCAGCGACAACGAGGTGATGGTCACGGCCTCACTCTTGGAACGCTTGGGTAAGCGGGTTGGCGACTCGGTCACGCTGATGAACGCCCCGACACCGCTCGTGACAATCGTGGGCATCATCGATGACAACACTCAGGCCGATTCGAGCGAAGAATTCTTTGCACCTTCAGGTGCACTCTCCGGAGTCGACCCGTTTGACACCCCCGACGCATCGACCTTCTACCTCCCCGACACGACCGTCGACTGGGCGATGATTCAGGGATTGAATTCGGAGGGGATTACCGCACTTTCGCGCAGTGTGCTGCTCGACCCACCCCCTGCCGACGGCAGTTTCCCCGAATACAATGTCCTCTCCAAAATGGGCTCGCTCCTGCCGCTCGTTCTCATCGTGGGTGGTTTTTCGGCTTTCGAAGTTATCCTCCTGGCCGGAGCCGCGTTCACGGTGACGGCGCGACAGCAGCAGCGCACGCTCGCGACAATTTCCAGCGTCGGCGCCCCCCAGCGCCTACTATTCCGCATCCTCACCGCCAACGGCATCGTGCTCGGCGCCATCGGTGGGCTAATGGGTGTCGTCCTGGGAATCGGCGGTGCCGCCGCACTCATGGCACTGACGGCGGACGGAAGCTCCACCCAGTATTACGGTTTTCAGATCCCCTGGATTGCCCTGGTACTGGCTGTCGTTTTCGCCGTTCTGATTGGCTGGGTAGCATCGCTACTCCCAGCCCGCGCCACGAGCAGATTCGACATTGTGGCGGCTCTGCGTGGTTCACGAAAGCCTCCGAAACACAGCATGCGCCGTCCCCTTGTGGGGCTCATCATGCTGATGGGTGGCACCGCCCTCACTCTCGGCGGTGGTGTGACCCTCGCTTTTGTCAACCAAGATTTCACGCAGTTAGGGAGCACTCATCCATTGATGTGGGTTGCGATTTCGCTTCTCGTCGTGGGCCCGATTCTCTTGCAACTCGGCCTCGTCCTCAGCGGACCACTTCTGTTGCGTGTCGTGGCCCGACTCTTGAGCAAGGGTAATGTGGGCGCTCGTCTGGCTGCCCGCGACGCGGCCCGCAATCCTGGGCGGGCTGTCCCCGCGCTGGCCGCCATCATGACGACGGTATTCGTTGCCATCTTCGGAATGACCCTGACCGCCGGGAGTGGGGAAGCCTCGCGCCTGAACTACCGCTTCACCAGCACGGTCGGCAGCATCACGGTTTCCTTGATTCAAGTCGACTGGAATGCCGGCTCCTCTAGTAGCCTTCCTGTCCCGATCGACGCCTCCGGATCTGCGGCCCCCGCTGTCACCATCTATCAAAATACTGATGCTGTTGAGAAGGCTCTTCGTTCCTCCGTCGGTGTGGATCAGATGCGTGTTATCTCAGCCGTTCCGGAGCCGATTGATTCGGGAAACGGAGTCTTCTCGCTGACGTCGGACGCAGGCGCCGAGTCCACAATCCCTCTTCCCAGCGTTCCCCTTCAGAATCTTTGCCCCGTGGATCCGCGCTCACCGGAGTTCTCGATTGAGTCGGCCAACGCTGCGAGGGGGCAGCGGGACGAGCGATGCGAGAGTTACCTCTATGGCCTCGATTATCAGTCCAGCCATCTTCTCGTGGGAGACGCCGCCGATCTCGCTCTGGTGCTCGGTCACGAACCAAGCGCCGAGGCAACTCGCGCGCTGGCAACGGGAGGCGCTGTGTCTCTGTATGGCGCTTACGTCGACAAAGACGCTTTCGAAATCTCGTGGTGGACCCCTTCGCAAATCGAGCAAATTGCTCGGAACCAGCCCGCCGGAACCCCGGCACGCACGGAATCACTGACGGCCGTCGTTGATGAGCCGACCAACCCCATCCGCTTCGGCGCTATCATTTCCCCGGAGACAGCCCAGATGCTCGGACTGGAATATCGCACCGTCATGGTCATGGCCTCAACGACAGCGTTGCCCACCACCGAGCAACAGGATGCGCTCCGCCAAGCCATGGCGGCCCTCCCGAGCCAAGATGCCTCCCGCGGGACGCAGCTGTACGCCAACGTAGAAATGGGGCCCTCTGATTTTGCTGGACCATTCGTGTGGGGGCTGCTCGCTCTGGCGGCACTGATCGCCATAGCGTCCTCCGCCATCGCGATTGGGCTGGCACGTTTCGACGGCCGCCAAGATGATGCGACGCTCGGTGCCCTCGGCGCTGGCCCCATCGTGCGCAAGAACTTCGCGTTCTGGCAGGCTCTGATTATTGTCGGGCTGGGCACCCTGCTCGGAGCCGCAACCGGTCTCGTTCCGGCATGGGCTCTCTCCGGCGCCGACCAGCCGTTTGCCCCGCCGTGGTTGGAGATTGGCATTGTTGTCATCGCCCTCCCTCTCCTGATTGCCGGAGAGAGTTGGTTGTTGACTACCCGCAGCTCGGTCTCAGCGCGGAGAATGACAATTTCGTAGGAGCCACTCCTAGAGCGCGTGCAGGCGAAGGAACTCTGTCGCGTCTTCGATTTCTTCCATGGAAATGGAGTGGCCGACGTTGGAGTACAGCCGGGCATCGAGGTCGCTGTGCTCGGGGAGCCACTTGCGGGTGAACGCGACGAGATCCGGATGGATGACGGGATCGTGAGGGTCACGCGCCCAGAACACGGGTGGGAGAACGGCGGCGAGCCGGGCATCCCTTTCGATACCGGACTGGGTGTCATCCTCAACGGCGAATCCGGCAAAGACGATGCCGGCCGTGAAACGCTCGGGCGCGTGGCGCAGGAGCTGGAGCGCCATGACGCCACCCTGCGAGAACCCCAAAACGGCAATGCGCGGAAGCTCGCCAACCTCGACCTCGAGGTCATCGAGCCAGACCAGCAACTGGACCGTCGAGGCATTGACCTCGTCAATGTCGCGGTTGAGCATTCCGGTGACGGGGTCGGGCGTGATGCGAAACCAGGTGAACCCTGGGCCTTCGGCATTTTGACCCCGAAGGGACGCCACAACGAATTCGGGGGGCAAGAATTGCGACAACGAAAAGAGGTCGCCCTCGTTCGAGCCGTACCCGTGCATCATGATGAGCAGCGGGCGATCGGCCAAAGCGGAGGCGACCTCTTCGCGAGGTACCGACCACCGAATCGCAGAGCTATCAATGGGCGGCGTGATCATTTTTTTAGCTCACACCCAGAAGGTCGATGACGAAGATGAGGGTCTTGCCCGAAAGGTTGTGACCTCCACCGGCGGGGCCATAGGCCTTGTGAGGTGGGCAGACCAACATGCGACGGCCGCCGACCTTCATTCCAGGGATGCCTTCTTGCCATCCGGAAATGAGGCTACGCAAAGGGAAGTTGATGGAGGCGCCGCGGTTCCAGGAAGCGTCGAACTCTTCACCGGTTTCGTATTCGACACCGACATAGTGCACGTCAACGGTGGAACCGGGAAGTGCCTCGGCACCATCCCCGACGACCATGTCGACGATTTCAAGCTCGGCAGGAGCCGGCGCCATGGGCGCGTCAATTTCTGGCTTCGTAAGTTTTGATTCAGTCATGTCTTAATACTGGCAGAGTGGAGCTGTGAATGGCTCCCCCGCGAACAGCTCCCACGCGAGCGACAACCCCGTGACACCGCATACGCAGCATGGAGGCCCGCAACATGGCGGAACGCTCGGGCTCGCGCAAGGCACCGCCCTCTACATCGCGTCGGTACTCGGCACCGGCATTTTGGTGCTGCCTGGCCTCGCTGCGAGTGTTGCCGGGCCGGCATCCATTATTTCTGTCCTGGTGGTTTTCGTTCTGTCCATTCCTCTCGCCGGAACCTTTGCCATCCTGGCCGCGCGCTACCCCGACTCGGGCGGCGTCGCCAGTTATGTGCGTCGCACGATGGGCAACACCTTCGCCCGCATGACGGGCTACTGGTTCTATTTCGGCGTGGCCGCGGGACTCCCCGTCGTGGCTGTCTTGGGCGCAGAGTATGTCGTGGCTATTGTCGGGGCCGATCGCACGGCTCTGCCTCTTGTCGCTGCGGCCATCTACTTTCCCCCCTTCGTGCTGAACCTCTTCGGCGTTCGTTTGGCCGGCTGGGTTCAGCTGGGGCTGACCGCCCTGCTGGTCATCGTTGTGATTGGCGTCGTCGCCTACGGGATGCCAGCAGTGCGGCCAGAAAACTTTCAACCGTTCGCGCCCCACGGAATAACCGGTATTGGTCAGGCCATCAGCCTCTTCGTCTGGGCTTTCGCCGGCTGGGAAGTCGGCACGCATATTGCCGCCGAGTTCAAGAATCCGCGCAAAGTCATTCCGTTGGCGACAGGTATCGCCCTTGTCGTGGTGGGCATCGCCTACCTCGCTCTTCAGTGGGTGACCGTCGGTGTCTTGGGCGAGAAGGCGGGCGTCGGGACCGTTCCGCTTCTGGCTCTCGTGGATGCGACGGCACCCAAGGCGGGGGCCATCATCATTGCGAGCATTGCCGCCATTGTGTCGCTCGGGGTGCTCAACGCCTATCTTGCAGCGGTCGGCAAACTGGGCGCCGCGCTCGGGCGCGACGGTGATCTTCCGCGCTGGCTTTCCCCCGGCGCCGAGCCCACTGAGGTGCCACGGCGGAGCTTGCTCATCGTTCTCCTGATTTCCATTTTTTTCTTCGCCGTGCTCGTGGCACAAGATTTCAATCTGCTGGTGCTTATCCCCATCCATCTCTCCAGCATGATCAGCATTTATGCCTTGGGAATGGTCGCCGCCGTGCGCATTTTTGACCGCTGGAGCTTCGCGTGGTGGCTCGCCGTCATCGCCACCGTTATGACGGCGGGGCTGTTAGCTCTCGCGTGGGCGAATCTCTATGTGCCGCTCGGGATGGCCCTTGTTGCCGTCATCGTCGGCCTCATCAAACGCCGTCGAACCACGCCATAACGCTCTCTGCACAGAACTGTGCCGTGATTCACATAACGAATGCTGGGCGGAACGGTAATTTACAGCTAATCGTTGGCCAACGCGCCACTCTCTTTTCAGAGAACACACACATTTCATAGGACAGACACAGGAGTCTCTCGTGGGAATTTTAGATAACAAGGTCGTCGTCATCACCGGCGGAGCGTCAGGCATTGGCCTCGCGACCACAAAATTGTTTCTGGCAGAGGGGGCTCATGTCCACATCCTTGATCGCGAATCCAACGGTTTTACGGCTGTCTTAGACGAGCTGAAAGGAACAAACGTGACCGGGCATCATGCCGATGTGACTGATCGCGCCGCTGTCGATTCCGCCATTGCGGCTACCGTTACCGCCCACGGCACAATTGATGTTGTCATCTGCAACGCGGGGATCAGCGGCGAGGTCGCGCCACTGGTTGACTACCCCGCTGAGGTTTTTGAGCGCGTTCTCAAAGTGCACGTTATGGGAGCCTTCAACACCCTGCAAAGCGCTCTCCCCCACGTGCCCGATGGCGCGAGCATCATCATCACTTCCAGCATTACTGGTTTAGTCGGACCGCCCATGGTTTCCGGATATTCCACAGCCAAGCACGCCCAAGTGGGAATGATGAGGAGTCTGGCTGCCGAGCTGGCGCCGCGCGGCATCCGGGTAAATACGGTGAACCCAGGACCCGTTGACAACGGTTTTCAGGATCACATCGAAACCCGCGTGACGGGTCTGGATGCAGCCGGCGCAAACTCTGTTTTCAACGAGATGATTCCCCTTGGGCGCCACATCACGGTCGACGAAGTTGCCCAGTCGATGCTGTTCCTCGCCGGCCCTCACAGCACGGGCATCACGTCCACGACATTCCGGGTCGATGGCGGAATGGGCGGCTAGTACTCCTCGTGCGTGTTGGGGTCGCCGCCCCAGAGGCGCCCGCGCTCGAGTCCCGTTAGAGACGTCATCTCAGCGTCAGAAAGTGTGAATCCAAACACGTCAAGGTTTTCGTGCTGACGGCTGGGCGTTCCTGATTTGGGAATCGGGATGACCCCCAACTGGGTGTGCCAACGCACGACGACCTGAGCGGGGCTGACTCCGTGGGCATCGGCGGCGGCGACGATGGCGGGCTCTGCGAGTAGGTCGGTTCCTCGACCCAAGGGGCTCCAGCCTTCCGTGGCGATGTTGTGCTTCTCATGGAACGCGCGCAACTCCGCCTGCGGAAAGTACGGGTGAAGTTCGATTTGATTGACGGATGGCACAATGCCGGTCTCGTCGATGAGGCGCGTGAGGTGCTCCTGCGTGAAATTGCACACTCCGATGGAGCGAATCAGGCCGTCATCTTTTAGCTCGATCATGGCCTGCCAGGCATCCATGAAGCGGTTGACGCTGGGGTTCGGCCAATGAATCAAGTAGAGGTCAACGACATCAATGTCAAGCTTTTTGCGGGACGTCTCGAATGCATTCATGCACTCGTCAAAGCCGTGGCCGGAGCCGGGAAGTTTGGTCGTGATGATCAGGTCTTCGCGGTCCACGCCTGATTCTGCAATGGCGCGACCGACCTCGCCCTCATTTCCATAGCTAGCCGCAGTGTCGAGAAGGCGGTAGCCGGTGTGAATACCGGCCACGATCGAGGCAACTCCCTCGTCACCAACGAGCTTGTAGGTTCCGAGCCCAATCTGGGGCACAACAAGGCCATCGTTGAGGGTGCGGGTGGGCGTCGAAAGAGGGGTCGTCATTGTTAAATTCTAACGAGCGAGAGCACGTCACGCCCGGCCAGCTTTGTGCGACCTGCCAGTGCCTCGATCTCGAGAACAACCGCAATTCCGGCCACCTGCCATCCCGCTCGTTCGATCAACGAGACAGAAGCGGCGATGGTGCCTCCCGTTGCCAAGACGTCATCCAAGATCAGGATGCGCGTTCCGGCAGGCAACGCATGCGGACTCACCTCAAAGGTCGCGGCGCCGTATTCCAATTCGTACGTTTCGCGAAGAACGTCGCCGGGGAGTTTGCCTTCCTTGCGAATGGGCAGAACGCCGACTCCCCCGTCAATCGCTGCGGCCGCAGCGAGAAGGAATCCCCGCGCCTCAAGCCCGGCAACGGCATCGAACTTTCCAGCAAACGGTTCGACAAGGGCATCAACAACAGACCGGAATGCCTGACCGTCAGCAAAAACAGGGGTCAGATCACGAAAAAGGATTCTCGTGGAGGGGAAATTGGGAACGGTGAGCATGCGTTCCATAATGTGCTCGGCTGCGGTGTTCACACCTGCCAGCCTAGCGATGCGCGGATTCCTCGCGTCTGAAGGAGAAAGGCTTGCCGGAATTGGATTTAAAGCGCACACTGTTTAGACAGATTTACTCACCGTCCGGTTGACCTCGATGGCATTGCCTCGGTCCCGGGCGGTGGGTAGCTTTATCTTTACGATGACAAACTCAATTTCTTCTAGTGATCCCGAGCAGACCGAGACAGACTTGGCGCGCCTCGAGCGACGATGGACGGAGCTCCTCAGCGAGCTTCGCGTTGCCCAAACGGGCACCCAGATATTGACGGGTTTTCTGCTTTCCCTTGTGCTTCAGCCTCTCTTTCAGAGCATCACTGCGGGGGAAAAGTTCCTTTATCTGTGTCTGGTGGTCTTGGCCGTCCTTGCGACCGTTCTCGCCATTGCCCCGGTGAGCTTTCACCGCGCTGTCTTCGGCCATCCCGGAGCTAAAGCCGCCATTGTTGCGTCAACACACCTCATCCTTCGCCTTACCCTCGTGGTGATCTCGCTCGTTTTGGCAGGAACTGTCGCCTTCGTTTTCGCCGTTGCGGTTGATCAGACCGCAGGAATTATTGCCGGAATCATTGCCTTCGCTGGTATTGCTGTCGCGTGGGTCGTGACGCCTTATCGCGCACTGCGGGGGCTGCCCCGCTAAAGAGGGATTAACCTTGAAGATATGCGTTTCTCTCATCTCTACAGTCCTCCCTCCGATCCAACCCCCCGTTTTGCGGTTATTGTCACAACGACCGACGGTGATGTGAGAGGCGCTCTCTTTGTTGATGAGCTCCTTGATGAAGCCCCCCGCGACCTTCAGGAATTCTTGGAATCGGATCCGCTGGTGCAGCGTCGCGTTCGGGACACCGTTTTGGTCGCCCTGCGAAGTGGGGCGTCCCTCGCTCTGCCGGGAGAGTTTTCCTATGCGCCCGCCGTTTTGCGCCCGCCCGCCATTATTGCGATCGGCCTCAACTACGCCGATCACGCGGCGGAGCTCGGATTTGACGTCGCGTCAGACCCCACCGTTTTTGGCCTCTGGCCCAATTCTTTGGCCGCTGACGGGGACGACCTCACCTGGAGCCAGGCGCAAACCGCCGCCGTCGATTTTGAAGTGGAACTCGGTGTCATCATTGGCCGCGATGTGAAGGACGTCTCCGAAGAGGACGCCCTTGAGAGTGTGTTCGGCTACACGGTGGTAAACGACATCACGGCCAGGGACATCCAATTTCGTGAACAGCAATGGATTCGCTGCAAGTCGCTCGACGGCTTTACGCCCGTTGGTCCTGTTGTTGTCACAGCGGACGAGGTGGGTGATCCGCAGAACCTCGCACTCTCAACAGTTCTCAATGGCCTCGTCATGCAAAGTGCCAACACGAGCTTCATGATTCGCACCGTGGCCCAACTGGTGAGCTACCTCTCGCAAGGAACAACGATTAAAGCAGGGACCTTGATTTCAACGGGCACTCCCGCCGGCGCTGGTTTTTCTCGCAGCCCTCAGGTGGTCCTTGGCGAGGGCGACACGGTCACGGTCTCCGTCGAATCACTCGGATCCCTTACGACCATCTGTCACGTCACGCCCTAAAGCCTTCTGTTCCATCGGGTTGCATCACGTGGGTGTTTCAGTCGAACCGGCGGGGAATCGCGCTTAGGCCTGCATCCCGGATATCTTCGCCGGCGACATCTCCCGCAGAACGTCTTCGCGACTCATCAAACCGGCTTCTACAACAAGGTCAGCGACCGGGCGACCTGATTTCAGCGCTTGCTTGGCCAGTTCGGATGCGGGCCCGTAGCCGATAAAGGGGATGAGCGCCGTAATAACGCCGACACTGGTGGCGACCATACCTTCGAGCCGTTCTATGTTGGCGGTGATTCCGTCGATGCAGTTCACGCGGAGGGTCATGCACGCTTGCGACATCCAGCTGACACTCTGCAGGAGCGAGTAGGCGATGACCGGTTCGAAAGCGTTCAGCTGCAACTGGCCGGCTTCAGCCGCCATGGTGACGGTCACATCCGCTCCCACAATCGCGTAGGCGACCTGGCTCACGGCTTCAGGAATCACGGGATTCACCTTGCCCGGCATGATGGATGACCCAGCCTGGCGAGGTGGCAAGTTTATTTCGCCAAAACCGGCCTGAGGCCCCGAAGAGAGAAGGCGAAGGTCGTTACAAATCTTGGAGAGTTTGATGGCAGACCGCTTGAGCGCTCCACTAAACGACATGAACCCGCCGACGTCACTCGTTGCTTCAATGAGGTCGGGAGCGGTCGTCAATTTCAGACCGGTGATTTTGCTCAGGTACTTAACGACAACGGCCGAATAGCGGGCATCCGCCGTAATTCCCGTTCCGATGGCGGTCGCGCCGAGGTTTACTTCTGACAGCATCCAGATGGTCTCGGTGAGCCTGTCGTAGTCCTCCCCCAGTGTGGTGCCGAAGCCATGGAATTCTTGTCCCAGTGTCATCGGGACAGCATCTTGCATTTGCGTGCGCCCGACTTTGAGCACGTGCTTAAACTCGGTGCCCTTGGCGAAGAAGGAGTCTCTCAGGAGACCGAGTTCTTCGAGAAGGTGGCGCAAAGCGAAGGCGAGAGAAATCTTGACGGCAGTGGGATACGAGTCGTTCGTCGACTGAGACTTGTTGACATCGTCAATCGGGTGAAGGAACTGGTACTCGCCCTTGACGTGCCCCATCAACTCGAGACCGCGATTGGCAATGACCTCGTTGGCATTCATGTTGGTGGATGTTCCGGCGCCACCTTGAATGACACCGACCACAAACTGATCGTGCCAGTGGCCGTCAATGATTTCTTGGCACACCCGATCAATCACTCCGGCTTTGTGCTCATCGAGCACGCCAATTTCGGCGTTGGCGCGAGCGGCAGCTTGCTTCACACAGGCGAGCGCCATGATGAGCTCCGGAAAGACGGAAATCGGACGCTTGGCAATAGGAAAGTTCTCCATGGCTCGCGCGGTGTGCACACCGTAATACGCGTCGGCCGGAACCGCGAGCGATCCCAAAGAG
>CANEXL010000043.1 GCA_947443745.1 Microbacteriaceae bacterium
CGTTTGGGACGCTTCGCGATGTGGGCTCGCCTGCTCCGATCGGGACCCGTCGAACGTTCACGGTCAACAATTACGCGCTTCTTCGATGATTACGATCTTCTTCTCACGCCGACACTTGCGCAATCTGGGCCGGCCGCCGAAACATGGTCTCAGCGGAGTTGGTTTGCCAATATGGCCTCCAACATCCGTTATGCGCCGTATCAATCGACCTGGAACCTTCTGGGCTGGCCGGCAGCAAGCATCCCGGCAGGGTGGCATGCCACCGATGGGGTTCCCTTGGGCGTCCAGATTGTGGCCCCTCCCCTCCCCAACGCGGCGGGCGAAGCCCTGATCCTGAGCGTGGCCCTTCAACTCGAACGGATTCGCCCCTGGCCTCGCGTAGCACCTCGTTTTGAGGTGACGGTGGCAGACTAGGGCTATGACCGGCAACGAAACATCCCCCACCGCATCCGCAACCGCATCCTCTTCGACAACACCCTCCGCTGAGCCGGATCCGAATGCGAACCGTTCGACGACGCCTGGATCCGAGCGTTTTCGCGATTACATTGCCAGCGGATGGGCTCCCCGAGAAGACGTCATTCCCGCGCCGCGCGAGCAGGCCCCCTTTGCGGCATCTCGGCGAGCGAAACTCAGTGCCGCCTACCCCGGCACCCACCTTGTCATTCCTGCCGGAGAACTGAAGCAGCGCAGCAACGACACGGAATACCCCTTTCGCGCCCACTCCGCCTTTACCTGGCTGACCGGATGGGGTTCCGACAGCGAGCCCGACGCCGTGCTCGTGCTGGAACCCGCCACTTACGGCCACGACGCGACCCTGTACTTCCGTGAGCGCGCCGGCCGTGACTCCGACGAGTTCTACGCCAACTCCTCCATTGGTGAGTTTTGGATTGGGCCGCGCCCCTCACTGGCTCAAGTTGCCGGTGACTTGGGTCTCGCCACTCGCGATCTCAGCGAGCTTTCTCCCGAAGACGCTTTGGCGGCTGCGACGCCCCTTGGTGACGACCTCGCACGCGACCTCAGCGAGATGCGTTTGGTGAAAGACGCCTGGGAGATTGACCAGATGCGCCAAGCCATTGCCGCCACGGCCTTGGGCTTCTCCGACATCGCTCGTGTTCTGCCGTCCATTGCGGGCAACCACCGCGGCGAGCGTCTCGTCGAGAGCGCCTTCTCCTCCCGCGCCCGTCTCGAGGGAAACGGTGTCGGCTACGACACGATTGCCGCCAGCGGAGCTCACGCCTGCATCTTGCACTGGACCGATAACGACGGCACCGTCAGCAACGGCGATCTCATCCTCATCGACGCGGGGGTCGAGCTCGACAGCTACTACACCGCCGACATCACGCGCACGATTCCCGTTTCGGGCACCTTCACCCCTGTTCAACGCGATGTCTACGAAGCCGTGCGAGCGGCAGCGGATGCGGCGTTTGCCATCGTGAAGCCGGGCATCCAGTTCAAAGATATTCACGCTACGGCCATGGCGGTTATCGCCGAAAAGACGGCAGCGTGGGGCATGCTTCCGGTGAGTGTCGAAGAGGCGATCTTGCCCGATAACCAACATCACCGCCGGTACATGGTGCACGGCACCAGCCATCATCTGGGGCTTGATGTTCATGACTGCTCTCAGGCGCGGCGCGAGATGTACATGGATGGCGTTCTTGAGCCGGGCATGGTTTTCACGATTGAACCGGGACTGTATTTTCAACCGGATGATCTCACCGTTCCGGCAGAATTTCGGGGAATCGGTGTGCGCATCGAAGATGACATTCTCGTGACCGCGACCGGCGCCGAAAACCTCTCCGCAGCAATTCCCCGAACGGCAGATGAGGTCGAAGCGTGGGTTCGCCCCGCCACGGCCGCACGCGCCGCCGCTCTCAAGAAAAACCGTCGTTGACGGTAAGTTAGTCCTGTGACTGGCCAGAGAGTATTTGTCGCCCGTTTAGCCGGGTGTGGCGTTTTCGACCCCGCCGGCGACAAGGTGGGGCGCGTACGCGACGTCATGGTCGTGTACCGCAATGAGTTCGCTCCGCGCGTGGTCGGGCTGATCGTCGAGATTCCCGGCAAAAAGCGCCGCGTTTTCGTCTCCATCGGACGCGTTCAGTCCATGGCCAACGGCCAGGTCATCACCACCGGCGAAATCAACACCCGACGGTTCGAACAGCGTGGTGGCGAAGTTCGCCTGCTGGCCGAATTTTTGGGACGCAAAGTCGATTTCAACGACGGTAGCGGCGAAGCCACAATTGAAGATTCTGCCATCGAAGAGACAGCCCCCGGCGAGTGGGCAATTAGTCAGCTCTTTGTTCGCCGCCCCCGCAACGGTGCCGCCCCCTTGTCGAAAGGTGCGACGGCGCTCGTTCCCTGGAGCCTCATCACGGAGGTTCAGGCGGAAGGCGAAGCTCAGTCGGCCGAGCAACTCATCGCCAGCTATTCAGAACTTCGTCCCGCCGACCTCGCCAACACCCTTCTGGATCTTCCTCAGGAGCGCATGCTTGAGGTCGCCGAAGAACTTCCCGATGACCGCCTTGCGGACGTCCTCGAAGAAATGGACGAGAGCGACCAGATCGAGATCATGGCGAAGCTCGACGATGATCGCGCTGCCGATGTCCTCGACCAGATGGAGCCCGACGACGCGGCCGACCTGATCGCCCAGCTTCCCGGGTCCCGTGGGCAAGAGCTCCTCGCTCTCATGGAGCCTGAAGAGGCCGAAGACGTGCGCATGTTGCTCATGTTCGGTGCCGACACTGCCGGTGGTTTGATGACGACGGAGCCCATTATTTTGTCCGCGGATGCGACGGTTGCCGAGGCGCTGGCGCTCATCCGCCGTCATGAGACGGCCCCCACCCTTGCGGCGGCCATTTGCGTGACGCTTCCGCCGTATGAAGCACCGACCGGTCGCTTCTTAGGCATGGTGCATTTTCAGCGATTGTTGCGCTACCCGCCGCACGAGCGCATCGGCACACTGCTGGATACTGGCCTAGAACCCATTTCGGTCAACACGTCTGCGGCCGAAGTGTCGCGTATTTTGGCCAGCTACAACCTCGTTTCTGTGCCCGTCATTGATGCCAATCACCGCCTCGTGGGCGTTGTCACGGTAGACGACGTGCTCGACTACCTGCTGCCGAACGACTGGCGCAGCCACGACGACGGTGGCGTGGTGAAAACCGACACGGCAGCGATTCCGGTCTCCCGCTTAACGTCTGCCGCCGCTCGCATCACGGTGAGGAGGGGCTCCCGTGGCAAGAAATAATCGCTACGACGAGCGCTTCGATACTCCCAAGGGTTTACGCGGCCTTACGTCGCGCCCCGGTCGCAGCAATGACCGTTTCGGGCGTCTGACCGAATCCATCGCTCGGGGAATGGGAACGCCCTGGTTCCTGCTCGGTCTATCCATTTTTGCGGTCGCGTGGATTGTCTTCAACTCATTTGCGCCCGAGGCGTGGCGTTTCGACTCGGCAGCCATTGGCTTCACCGCGTTGACGCTCATTTTGTCGCTGCAGGCGTCCTACGCCGCTCCGATGATTCTGCTCGCTCAGAACCGCCAAGATGACCGCGACCGCGTGCAATTTGAACAAGACCGTCAGCGCTCCGAGCGCAACCTTGCCGACACCGAGTATTTGGCCCGCGAAGTCGTCGCCCTGCGCTTGGCCCTCAAAGACGTCGCCACCAAGGACTTCATCCGGTCTGAATTGCGTTCCTTGTTAGAGGGTCTCGAATCTGACGACGAACCGACGGCATCCGCCCCGCGTGAATAATGTTCTTGACGCAATAACGCAGGCGGTAGGCGCTGTGCGTGATCCCGAGCTGCGCCTGAGCCTGGCGGAACTGGGCATGATTGGCCCCGTCAGTGTCGAAGGTGCCGTAGCCACCGTACAGGTGCGGCTCACCATTGCGGGATGCCCGGCCGCTCGCTCGATTGAACGTGACGTGGAGGCGGCCTCTAGCAGCGTTTCCGGCGTCGAGTCGACGACGGTTGATGTTCAGATCATGACGGCCGACGAACGCGCGGCACTGCTGGCACGGTTGAAGCCTGGCGGACCCCGCGAGAACCCCTTTGGCCCCGGAACACTGACGCGCGTGATCGCCGTCACCAGTGGCAAGGGCGGAGTGGGTAAGTCGACACTGACGGCAAATCTCGCCGTGGCCCTCGCCGCACAGGGTTTCTCCGTGGGGCTCCTCGATGCCGACGTCTACGGGTTCTCCATTCCGGGATTATTGGGGCTCGCTCCGGGCGGCATTGCGGTTAAGCCCACGCGCCTGGACGACATGATTTTGCCCCCCGTAGCTCACGACGTGAAGGTCATCTCGATTGGCATGTTCGTTGAGGATGCCTCGGTCGCCGTTGCCTGGCGTGGCCCCATGCTGCACCGCACCATCACCCAATTTCTCACGGATGTGTACTTTGGCGACCTTGACGTTCTGTTGCTCGATCTTCCGCCCGGAACCGGCGATGTGGCGATCTCCATCGGCCAGCTGTTACCAAACGCCGAGGTGCTCGTGGTGACCACGCCACAGTCGGCGGCCTCCGATGTTGCCGTGCGCGCCGGGGTTGTCGCGCGTCAAACGGGCCAGCGAATTCTTGGCGTTGTGGAAAACATGGCGGGCCTTGTGATGCCGGATGGATCGACCCTCGACCTCTTCGGCTCCGGTGGTGCCGCCGAGGTTGCTGAAGGCCTCTCAGGCGGTCAGGAGACGCCCGTGAACGTCTTAGCGACGGTTCCACTCAGCCTTGCCCTGCGGGCTGGTGGCGACGCGGGAGACCCCGTTGTAATCTCTCACCCCACCGACCCCGCCAGCGAAGCGATAACCGCTCTGGCGCGCACCATCATGACCGCGGGAATCTCGCGCGTTCGTCAGCCGCTGGGCCTGAGCCCGCGGTCATAGTTTCTAGACGCTGAGGGGTCGCCCCGACGCATGCGCCAAGAGCTCCCGGGCAGCCAGTGATTGTGGCGCATCGCCCGTTTTCCAGACCGCACCGAGGGTTCGCGTCAGCGTGAGCCCTGGCGTCGCTATCCTGACGAGGCGGCCATCTGCGATCAGCGGGCGGGCCGCGTGGAACGTGACCGCCGCGGCGCCAGCCTCATCGGCCACGGCCTCCAGGATCGCGACGTTGCTGGCAAGCTCCAGAAGGGGCGGCTCGATGTTCGTCTGGTTGATTCCCGCTCCAACGAGGGCCGCTTCCAAAACTGCGCGGCATCCGGAGCCACGTTCCCGCATCACCAGCGGTGTCGTCGCCAGCTCGGTTGGATCCACGGCACGCGGCTGGCGCGCGGCCCACGGATGTGACGGCGAGACCACGAGATACAACTCGTCCGATGCGAGGCTCAGATACCGCAGGCCCTCGGGCGGAGAACCGCCCTCCACAAATCCCAGCTCAGCTTCGCCCTCGGCTACGAGACGGGCCGCGTTCTCTGCATTGGTGACCACCATGGAAATTCGGGTAGCCTCGCGCCCTTGGGATCGTTCATGCGCCCCCATGGCGACAATCCAATGCGGCAGCAGGTGCTCGGCGACCGTCAGACTGGACGCGACCGATAACTTGTCGGGGCGGTCGATGCGAAGCGAGGCAATACCCACCTCAAGCTTCGAGGCGGCGTCCAGCACAGGCGCCGACCATTCAACGACGAGCACGCCGTCGCGGGTCAAAATAGAATCGTGCGTTCGCCGTGTCACCAGGGATAACCCCAAGAGCTTTTCTAACCGCTGCAAGCGGCTTGATACGGCCTGCTGCGAGACACCGAGCTCGGCAGCGGCGTGTGCGATTGATCCGGTTCGGCCAATTGCGATAAGCATTTTGAGCGCCGCAATGTCGGGCAGCGGCGTCGAATACATGTGCCCATTGTAGATGACACAACGTCGTCTTGTGTGGAAGCAATCTGGCGTTGGCTCCCCTTTTGACCATGACGCTTTTAGGATTGTGCCGAGTCGCGTTCTCACGATTCTCGCGCACGATTCCCCAGCCACATCCGTCCACATCCAGCCACATCTGGCCGCATCTGGCCTCATCTGGCCTCATTCAAGGAGTACATCAATGGCAAAAATTGTTGCGGTTCTATTCGCAGACCCCGTCACAGGCTTCCCGCCTGAATATGCGCGTGACACGATACCCGTCATCGCCACGTACCCCAACGGCCAGACCCTGCCTACGCCCAAGGCCCTGGACTTCACCCCCGGCGCACTTCTCGGCAGCGTGTCAGGCGAACTTGGCCTTCGTAAATTCCTCGAAGATGCCGGACACACATTCGTTGTCACGAGTGACAAAGACGGAATCGACTCTGTTTTCGAGAAGGAACTCGTCGATGCTGACGTTGTCATCTCGCAGCCATTCTGGCCCGCGTACCTCACACCCGAGCGCCTCGCAAAGGCCCCGAACCTGAAGCTCGCCATTACCGCGGGAATCGGATCAGACCACGTGGACCTCGCGACCGCCATCACCAAAGGCATGACCGTTGCCGAGGTCACCTTTAGCAACAGCATCGGTGTCGCCGAGCACACGGTTATGCAGGTTTTGGCGCTGGTGCGCAACTACCTTCCCGCCTATCAAACCGTTCTCGCCGGCGGCTGGAACATTGCCGACAACGTGGCCCGTGCCTACGACCTCGAAGGCATGGATGTAGGAATCTTTGCCGCTGGACGCATCGGCCGCGCCGTCATTGAGCGTCTCGCACCATTCGGTGTGAAGTTGCACTACAACGACCGATTCCGTCTCCCCGCCGACGTTGAGGAGAAGTACAACCTGACGTTCCATGAGGACATTCAGTCCCTCGTGAAGAACGTTGATGTCCTCACGGTGCACGCTCCCCTCACCGCAGAAACAGCCGGCCTCTTCAACGATGAGCTCCTGTCGTCGATGCGTCGCGGTTCGTACATTGTGAACCCTGCTCGTGGCGCCATTGCCGACACGATGGCTATTGTGCGGGCTTTGGAATCGGGTCAGCTCGCCGGCTACGCCGGTGATGTCTGGGCACCCCAGCCCGCGCCGGCAGATCACCCCTGGCGCACCATGCCCCACCACGGCATGACCCCTCATGTCTCAGGAGCATCGCTGCCGTCGCAGGCGCGTTACGCCGCGGGGACGCGCGAAATTCTCGAGGCATGGTTCGCGGGCGAGAAGATTCGCTCCGAATACATCATTGTCGAGGGTGGCGGCTACGCCGGAACAGGTGCGCACTCGTACGCCAAGAAGTAGGCTCCTCAACACAAGAACTCCCTCAGCCGCGGTGAATCGGTTGAGGGAGTTCTTGGTTTGCGCCACAGCGCAAGGCGTCGTGAAGGGTTAGGTCGACTCGATGTCGAAGGGAGTCGGCTTGGAGCGATCTTCTATCAGCCGCGCCTTACTTTCTTGGCGTTTGACATAGGCAGATTCTGAAATCGGGGGCGCCTTGAGCACAGGACGGGCGGGCGCAATAGCGTCGTCGGGGTTCACAACCTCAAGCAGGGCCTCACGAATAATCCGGCGAGGATCGTACTGCCGCGGGTCGAGTTTTTGCCACTCAACCTCGTCGAAATCATCGCCGAGTTCGTCTTTCATGCGCGCCTTGGCGCCGGTGGCCATGTCTCTCAAACTTCGCACGAGACGACCGAGTTGCGCGGCGTAGTGGGGCAAGCGTTCTGGGCCCAGCAAAAAGACCGCAATGACCCCAATTACGAGGAGTTTATCGAACGTCAAACCAAACACACTACGAGACTACCGCGCGTTAACGGGCTCTCGCCCCTAGTCTGGAGGCCGAGGAGAGCACTATGTCACACAATGAATTGAACTGGAAGTTCGCGAACGAGTTCGTGAACGAATCGGAAGTGGGAGCGAAGGCTCGCACCCTCTCCCTCGAGCACGGTGTTGAACCCGTTGCTCCCGCTGTCGGAGCCCAAATGGCCGTCATCGCGGCGGCCAGCCACGCCACGAACATTGTCGAAATCGGAACGGGACTCGGCGTCTCCGGCCTGTGGCTACTGTCGGGAGCCCCGCTCGCTACCCTCACCTCCATCGACGAGGAATTTGAATACCACGAGCTCGCGCGACCACTCTTTCTTGAGGCCGGCTACCCAGCCTCCCGAGTTCGGTTGATTACCGGCCGCGCCAAAGATGTTTTACCGCGCCTCAACGAGAGTTCCTACGACATTGTGGTCGTCGACGGCGACTCCAAGCAGCTCCTTGAAAACGTTGAGCACGCCCTTCGCCTCGTGCGGGTGGGGGGAACAGTTCTTGTGCCTCACGCCCTGTGGCAGGGCGAGGTCGCTGACCCTGCCAAGCGCGGCGCGACGCCCACGTCGTTCCGCGCCGTTCTCAATGAGGTCAACGCATCCGAGGCCGTCGTCGTGGCACTCTCCCCCGCTGGAGACGGCCTGCTCCAAATCACCAAGGTTGCCTAAGCGCTTAACGAAGAAGGACCCCGCGTGAGCGGGGTCCTTCTTCGTTGTTCCAACGGTGTGCGTCAGCTAGCAGTCATTGGTAGCTGACGCACCGAAAGAATGATTCTCAGACGACTGTGGTTTAGGCCGTCGCAGGATTCACGACAGCGTCAAGAACACCGTGCAATTCCATCGCTTCGTCAGGGTTGACAGACACCACAAGGCGTCCACCGCCTTCGAGAGGTACGCGCACAATAATGAGGCGGCCCTCCTTGACAGCCTCCATCGGGCCGTCTCCGGTTCGTGGCTTCATTGCAGCCATGTGGATCCCCTTTCACATATCAGTATGTGTCTATTATCCCCGATAAATGAGACACCAAATCACCACGAGAGCGCGGGAACGGATCCGCACAACTGCTCATATGAGCAACATGGCGCCTTGTTAGGGCGGTGTCCAGTCGTAGCCGTCGACCCGCCAGCAGATCAACAGCCAGCCCCATTGCAGGGCGAGACTCACTATTACCAGCACCGCCCGGTAGATGCGGGACTGCGGCGCAGCCAACGCGCCCAGTGCGGGAAAGAGCGGGGCCAACAGACGGAACGTGCTCGACTGGGGAAAAAACACGGCTACCAAGTACAGCCCGTAGCTGACCAGCCACAGCCGGATGTCGACCCCCAACTTTTTGACCGCGGGCGTGAGAAGAAAAATAATGAAGACAAGAACAATGCCCGCCAAGGCCACATAGCCCCAGAGCCCCGGCAGCCACCACTGAGAGGAGAGAACCCAGGGCATGAAGGGCAACAGCTCCTGGTAGCCGATATAGGCCGAACGCCAGGCCAACTCGGTGCTGAGGTAGGCATCCGGAACCCCGGTTACCGCGCCCGCAACAGCGAGCCACAGTAGCCCTCCCACGGCTGCGACAAGCGCCACAACAGCCACCAAGACCCGCTCCCGCGGAGGAAACCGCCCCCGGCTGCGGTGAGCGAACCGGTACATCCAGTGGAGTCCCAAGACGAGCGCTAACGCAAGCGCCCCGGGCCGCGTGACAGAAAGCACCAGCACGACCGGAATAATCCAGCCATACATTCGCCGCATCAGAAGGTAAAGCGCCAGCGCGATGAGGAACAGCTGCATCGACTCGGCATAGGCCAGTTGATAAAGCGGCGAGACGGGAGCGACGCTGAAGAGCACCACGGCAAAAAGTGCTTGCTGCGCCGGAACCACGCGGGTCAGGAGCTTGTAAAAAACGAGCGTGGCAGCGAGAGCGAAGAAGAGAGAGACGCCGACGGCCGCCGCGTTCCAGGGCAGGGCAGTAACCGCCATGAGGGCCCGAACGATGGCCGGATAAGCGGGGAGGAATGCCCAAGCGCTCTCCCCAACATGACCATCGGCAGTGATGGGCAGCTCAGTGGGATACCCCGACACCGCGATGATGTTGTACCAACGACCGTCCCACATCGACGAAAAATCGAGAAGCGAGGGCTGCGCGCCTGTCCACGAATTCTCGGCCTGGTTGTTCGCCAAAACAGCCAACATGATGGTGGAGGCGATCCGGCCGCCGACAAAAATGAGGACCACCGCAAGCCACCACGGGATTCGGGGGCCCAGAGTTCCTCGACTCCGCCCCCGCGTTATGGGTGATGCATGGCGAACGTTACTCACCCACAAGCCAGGTCCGCAAGGCGTTTTCGCACTCCAGAATCTGCTGCACGGCGACGCGCTCGTCATCGGCATGGGCCAAGCTAGGATCTCCCGGGCCAAAGTTCACGGCCGGGATGCCCAGGGCCGAGAATCGCGCCACGTCGGTCCAGCCGTACTTCGGTCTCGGCTCGGCGCCAACGGCCGAGACAAAGTCTTGCGCGATCGGCGCGGTGAGGCCGGGACGCGCTCCCTCGGAACGGTCGACAACCTCTACATCGAAGCCGGCAAAGACATCCCGAACATGCTCAATCGCTTCGTCGGCCGAACGACTCGGAGCAAAGCGGTAATTCACGTGAAGGGTGGCCTCGTTGGGAATGACGTTCGTGGCTACTCCCCCGCTCACGCCAACGGCATTCAACCCCTCGCGGTAAACAAGCCCCTCAACTTCGACCTCACGCGGCTCATAGTCGCTCAAGGCGGCGAGCGCGGGGGCGAGTTTATGGATGGCGTTCTCCCCCACCCACGAGCGGGCCGAGTGTGCCCTCACTCCGCGCGCGCGAACATCTACCCGGATGGTGCCGTTACAACCGCCTTCAACGGAGGAGTTGCTGGGTTCGCCCAAAATGGCGAAGTCCCCGACGAAAAATTCCGGATGATTGATGGCAAGTCGGCCAAGACCATTTTGATCGGAATTAACCTCTTCGTGGTCGTACCAGATCCACGTAATGTCATACGCCGGAGCCGTCAGTTCGGCGGCGAGGGTCAGCTGCACGGCAACGCCGGCTTTCATATCTACTGTGCCGCGACCCCACAGCCAGGCATCTCCCAGTGCGTCGTTCTCCACGCGCGTGGGCAAATTCTCGTTCACCGGCACGGTATCGAGGTGCCCGGCGATGATCACGCGTTGCGCGCGGCCTAGGTTGGTTTGCGCCACAATCGTGTCGCCGTCTCGCGTAAGTTCGAGGTGATGGGATCCGGCAAGGGCTGCCATGATCGCATCAGCGAGCACCGTTTCGTTGCCGGAGACCGACTCGGTGTCACAGAGTGCCGCCGTGAGCGCAACACTTCCGCCAGTGAGGTCAAGAAGCGGGGTAGACACGGACATGTTCTCTACTTTATCGCCGGTAACCTAGAGCCATGGTTTCGACAGACGCACACACGCACGCCTGGGGCTACGGTCTCGCCACGATCGCTGGCGACGGCACCGTTCTCGACACGTGGTTCCCCGAGCCAATGCTCGGCACGCTCCCCGCTGGGCGCGACAAGTGGACGGCGCCCGCCGAATTGGAAGAGCTCGTGGGTCGTGACGACCGCCGTGAGGTCACCCTCGAGTTCGTTACCGTCGAGATCGATCTTCGTCAGCCTCCCGTAGGTGCTTCTGACGCTTACCTGCGTCTGCATCTGCTTTCCCACCTTCTCGTTGCCCCCAACACGATCAACCTTGAGGGCATTTTCGGTCAGCTTAATAACGTCGTCTGGACGAACGCTGGCCCCCTTCATCCGGATGCGTTCTCGCGCCTACGCCCGCACCTGATGCGCGCCG
This sequence comes from Microbacteriaceae bacterium, assembly GCA_947443745.1. GTDB lineage: Bacteria > Actinomycetota > Actinomycetes > Actinomycetales > Microbacteriaceae > Alpinimonas. The sequence goes on from CANEXL010000043.1 coordinate 11,529, forward strand.
GAATTCAAGCATCCGGAATCGACCGTTTTCCTCGGTTGACCGACTACGTCACTCCCGATCGGGTTCGCATTGCGGATGCGTCGCGGGTGCGCCTCGGCGCCCACCTTTCGCCGGGCACCGTCGTCATGCATGAGGGTTTCGTCAACTTCAACGCCGGCACACTGGGTGCCTCCATGGTCGAGGGTCGCATCTCGCAAGGAGTCGTCGTGGGTGACGGCAGCGATATCGGTGGTGGAGCTTCCATCATGGGAACGCTCTCGGGGGGCGGAACGCAACGCATTTCGATCGGCGAACGCGCGCTCCTGGGTGCCAATTCGGGAATTGGCATTTCGCTCGGTGATGACAGCGTTGTGGAGGCTGGCCTCTACGTGACGGCCGGCACGAAGGTGCTCGTGATCAGTGATGAGGGAACCGTGGCGGTCAAAGCCGTCGAGCTCTCGGGCAAATCCGGCCTTCTCTTTCGCCGCAACTCAACAACAGGCGCCGTCGAATGCCTCTCGCGCACGGGCGCCGGCATTGTGCTCAACTCAGCCCTGCACTAGAACGGCTAGTTGTAGCCGGGCAGGTTGCGCTGGGCTTCCCCCGTGTACAACTGCTGAGGGCGACCGATTTTGGTCTGAGGATCTTCGTTCATTTCGCGCCAGTGGCCAATCCAGCCGGGCAGGCGACCGATGGCGAAGAGAACGGTGAACATACGTGTGGGGAAACCCATCGCCTTGTAGATGACGCCCGTGTAGAAGTCCACGTTGGGGTAGAGCTTGCGCTCGCGGAAGTAGTCGTCGCTCAGCGCGATTCCTTCCAGCTCCTTGGCAATGTCGAGCAGATCGTTCTTGACGCCAAGGGCTGCGAGAACCTCGTCAGCGCTCTCCTTCACGAGAACCGCACGGGGGTCGAAGTTCTTGTAGACGCGGTGACCGAAGCCCATGAGGCGAACGCCGTCTTCTTTGTTCTTGACGCGTTCGACGTACTTGGCGACTGACTCACCGGAGTTCTTGATCTCCCCGAGCATTGTCAAGACAGCCTCATTGGCTCCGCCGTGCAGAGGACCGAAGAGGGCGTTGATGCCGGCCGAGACCGAGGCGAAGAGGTTGGCATCCGTTGACCCGACGAGACGCACGGTCGACGTCGACGCGTTCTGCTCGTGGTCTTCGTGCAAAATCAACAGGCGTTCGAGAGCACTGGAGACAACCGGATTCATCTCGTAGTTCTCGGCACGGTTACCGAAAGTCAGACGAAGGAAGTTCTCGACGTAGGAGAGGGAGTTGTCGGGGTACAGGAATGCCTGACCGATGCTCTTCTTGTGCGCATACGCTGCCATGACGGGCAGTTTCGCCAACAGGCGGTAGGTCGCAACCTCGACGTGCTCAGGGTTGTTCGGGTCAAGGGAATCTTCGTAATACGTCGACAACGCCGAAACACCCGCCGACAGAACAGGCATGGGGTGAGCGTTGCGCGGAAAACCGGAGAAGAAATCTTTGAGGTCTTCGTGCAAGAGAGTGTGGCGACGGATGTTCTCTTCGAAACCCGCCAACTCAGAGGCGGAAGGCACCTCGCCGTAGATGAGCAACCACGCGGTTTCGACGAACGACAAGTTTTTGGCGACCTGATCGATGGGATAACCGCGATAACGAAGGATGCCGGCGTCGCCATCGATGTAGGTGATATTCGACTTGGTGGAAGCTGTGTTAACAAATCCATAGTCGAGAGCGGTCAAGCCGGTTTGCTTTGTCAGCGTTGACAAATCTATGGCGTTGGCGCCCTGGCTGCTGCGCAAAACGGGGAACTCGGTGCTGACCCCGTTATAGGTCAGGGTGACCCGATCGGTCACGGTGATGGGAATGTTGCCGGCGTCGGCCACGAAGACTCCTACTACTAACTGCCTGGGTGAGCGGTCTACCCGCGTGCCTTCTGTGATGGCACGACGAGAATTTCCTTAAGTTTATGGGCAAAAGGAGACGATGGTGTCACCGCTGTTCACCAACTGTTAAACGCGGCAGGGCATTTTTACAGCATTCTCACAGCAAATCTCCGGAATTATGGGGAGCGTGACTTTTAGTGACGGCCAACGAGCCCGCGTGACCGCCTCCATCGATGACCCGACGTACCCGCCCGCTGTGGCGCGCTGGTATCTCTCCAAGCGAAACTTATGGATCGCCATTGTCGGCGTTCATATCGTCTTCTTCTTAGGCCTTACCAGCACCATGCTGAACGGCAACGTACAAGGTGACCTTCAGATTTATCGCCACTGGGCATTCCAGGGCCTGGTGCACGGTTCGTGGCCCGGGATCGACTTCGCTTGGGTGTACCCCGAGGTTGCCCTCGCCCCCATGGTCTTTGCTGGTCTGTGGGGATTCGGTTTCTACTTGTTCGTGTGGTTGTGCATGATTTCCGCGCTGAACATTGCCTCGTTCGTCGCGTTGGTTGGCCGCAGAACCTCTCGCGCCCGCATGATTGCCGCGTGGTGGTGGCTCGCCATCCTTTTCGTTCTCAGCCCTGTCGCCCTGCTTCGCCTCGACGGCCTGACGGCGCCGATGGTCGTGATCGCCCTCGTTCTTTTGGCGCGTTGGCCGCTGGTCACCGGTGTCATTCTGGCCGTCGCTACCTGGATTAAGGTGTGGCCCGCCGCAATTTTCTTGGCCATTGTCGCCACGTCTCGCAACTGGCTCTCGGTGGTCATGGCGGGAATCATCACCTCCGCCGCCGTCGTCGCTGCAATCTTGGCCGTGGGTGCGGGCGGAAACGGCTCGAGCTTCATCACCATGCAGTCGACCCGCAACCTCCAACTCGAAGCCCCCCTTGCTGCCCCCTGGCTATGGATGTCCGTTGCAAATCAACCGGGCTTCTCGCGCTTTTACGGTCAA